>JBQCCT010000271.1:0-4294 GCA_051961955.1 Solirubrobacterales bacterium | reverse complement strand
CAACGCCTCGCGGACGATGCTCTTCGACATCCGCAGGCTCGAGTGGGACGAGGAGATCTGCGATCTGCTCGGGGTCGACCCGGCGCGACTGCCGCAGCCGCACCCCTCCTCCGGCGTCTTCGGCACCACCTCGGAGTTCGGCGGCGAGGTGCCGGTGGCGGGTGTGGCGGGTGACCAGCAGGCGGCGCTCTTTGGCCAGGCCTGCCACCACCCGGGGATGGCGAAGAACACCTACGGCACGGGCAGCTTTGTCCTGCTCAACAGCGGAGCGGAGCCACCGCAAGCCCCTGAGGGTTTGCTGGCAACGGTCGCCTGGGGGCTCGGCGAGGAGGTCGCCTACGCGCTCGAGGCCTCGATCTTCGTCACCGGCGCCGCCGTGCAATGGCTGCGCGACGGGCTTGGGATCATCGCCGAGGCGGGGGAGACGGAGGCGCTGGCGGCCTCGCTCGATTCCAACGACGGCGTTTACTTCGTCCCCGCCCTGACCGGCCTCGGCTCGCCCCACTGGGACCCCTACGCGCGGGGGACGATTGTCGGCCTCACCCGCGGCAGCGGTCGCGCCCACCTGGCGCGGGCGGCGCTGGAGGCGATCGCCTACCAGACCGTCGACGCGGTGCGGGCGGAGGAGGAGGCTTGCGGCGAGCGGCTGGAGCTGCTGCGGGCCGACGGTGGCGCTGCCGTCAACCGCTGGCTGATGCAGTTCCAGGCCGATGTGCTGGGGGCGCCGGTCTCGGTGCCGCAGATAGCCGAGACGACGGCCCTCGGTGCCGCCTACTTGGCCGGGATCGCGACCGGCACCTGGACCGTCGAGCGGGTGGGGCAGATGTGGCGCGAGGCCGAGCGCTACGAGCCGCGGATGGAGACGGCGCAACGGGAGGAGCTGCTGGCGGATTGGCGCCGGGCGCTGGAGCACTCGCGCGGCTGGGCGTAACCCGGTGCGGCACCGCGGGTAGGCAGATCAGCGGCACTTTCCATCTCCTGTCATGACCGAGCTGAAGCCCCAGGTCTATAAGGACCCGCGTCCGGCGGAGTACTTTGAGCAGTTCCACGCGGCGGCGCGGAGAGGCGTCGGCTGGACCTACACCCTCGCCCGCATCGTCCTCACGGTCCCGACGATCCTGATCTACCGGCTACGGGCGATCGGGGTGGAGAACGTGCCCAAGGACGGGCCGCTGGTCCTCGCCCCCAACCACTTCAGCCAAATGGACCACTTCTTTGCCGGCGTCTACCTGCGACGGAAGATCCGCTTCATGGCGAAATCACAGATGTTCGGCCCACCCGTCCTCACGTACATCTACAAGCACGGCGGGGTCTTCCCGGTCCGCCGCGGTCACCACGACGAGGAAGCGATCGAGACCGCCCGCCTGCTGATCGAGCAGGGGGAAATGCTGCTCGTCTACGCGGAGGGCGGCCGCTCCCGCTCGCAGAAGCTGGGGGAGCCGAAACCGGGGATCGGCCGCATCGCTCTTGAAACCGGCGCCCCGATCGTGCCCGTCGCGATCCACGGCTCCGAGCGCGTGCGCAGCTGGAAGCGGCTGCGCTTCCCCAAGGTGACGATCCAGTACGGCGAGCCGCTCGGCTTCCCGGTTGAGGACTCACCGAGCCGCGAGCGCCAACTCGAGGTCGCGACCGAGATCTTCGAGCACGTGCGGAAGATGCACGAGAACTTGTCTACTCGTAGCGCTGCTCGATCCGGGCGTAGAAGTCCGGATCGTGGCCGGGCGTGATCACCGAGTCGGGGAACTGACGGCGGAAGAGGCGCAGCTCCTGGAGCGAGCGGCGCAGGTTGTGGGCGTCCTGAGGGCGCGGTGGGCCGGGCTCGGAGCCGTCGAGCTGGGCCAGTAAGTAGACGCAGTCGCCGCCGATCACGAAGTCGCGCTGGGCGAGGCGGGCGATCACCGACATGTGGCCGGCGGTGTGGCCGGGGGTGAAGGCGAGCCGGACCGAGCCATCGCCGAAGAGGTCGAAGGTGCGGCCGAAGCCGGCGTAGGAGTTGATGTTGGCGCGGTTGAAGTCGACCGTGCGGTAGTCGAAGGCGTAGTCGAAGTGGGCGCGACGGTAGCCGTTCTGGATCGAGCCACCGCTGCCGGAGGCGAAGCGCCACTCGGCCTCGCTGACGACGAAGGTCGAGTTGGGGAACTCGGAGATCGCCGAGGCGTGGTCCATGTGCAGGTGGGTCATCACCACCACCGGGATCTCGCCCGGGTCGAGGCCGCGCTTGCGCAGCTGCGCGGGCACGTCTTCGCCCGGCTCCAGCGTCGGCTTGCCGAAGCGAGCGCCGAACGAGCCGAAGTTCTGACCCGGGTCGGTGCCGATCGAGGGGTGGAGGCCGGTGTCGATGAGGATCGCGCCGGCGCTCGGATGGCGGATCAGGAAGGTCGGGACGGGCACCGCGATCGCGCCCTTGCCGGTGAGGAGTGCCCGCATCAGCTTCGCGGTCAGCAGGCGGCCGCCGGGGCTGACCATCATCGCCCGCGGCCAGTCGACGTAACCGGCGATCAGCGGTTCGACCGTGACGGCGGCGCCGCGGCTGCCACCGGCGAGCGGCTCGTGCAGGGGGTGCGGTTCGACGTGAACGCTCATTGAAGGGCCAATTTACGCGGCCCGGCGCGCCTATAGGCTTGCCCGTCGATGGCTGCAGGCGACCGTTCGCAGGTGTTCAGAGAGGGCCTCTTGGAGGGCCAGGTGTGCGCAGTCTCCGGCGCCGGCAGTGGCCTCGGGCGTGAGACGGCGTTGGAGCTGGCTCGGCTCGGCGCGGCCGTCGTCGCCTGCGGGCGGCGCGAGGAGCCGCTGGCCGGGACGGCCGATCTGGCGGCGGGGCTGCCGGGCTCCTTCGAGTTCGAGACCCTCGACATCCGCGAGGAGGAGCCGGTCGGTCGCTTCTTCGACGGCTTGCTGGAGCGCCACGGCCGTCTCGACGTGCTCGTCAACAACGCCGGCGGCCAGTTCCTCAGCCCAGCCGAGGCGATCACCCCCAAAGGCTTCAAAACCGTAATCGACCTCAACGTGCTCGGCACCTGGCTGATGACCCACGCCGCCGCGACCAGGGCCTTTATGCCGCAGGGCGGCGGCAAGGTCCTCAGCGTCACCCTCTCGCCCCACAACGGGATGCCGGGGATGGTCCACTCCGGCGCCGCCCGCGCCGCGGTCGAGAACATGATGCGGACGCTGGCGGTCGAGTGGGCGCGGTTCGGGATCAAGACCGTGGCCCTGGCCGCCGGCCAGTTCGCGACCGAGACGCTGCTGACCAAGTATCCGCAGGTGGTCGTCGACAACCTCGAGCGCTCGATCCCGATCGGCCGCGCCGGGCGGCCGGAGGAGATGGCCTGGCTCGTCGCCTACCTGGCCTCTCCGGCCGGCGACTTCTTCTCCGGCACCACGATCACGATCGACGGCGCCCGCGACAACTGGGCCGGCCCCTGGCCCCCCGAGGCAATCGTCACCGAGTCAGGCGACCCCGTGGCCGAGGAGCGCAAGCCGCGCCCTGCGTAGGCGTCTGCCGGTAAGGGAGTCCGGGTGATCCTCTTCACTCGCCTACCTGGCTGAATCGCCGTCCGCCTTCCGAGATTGTGGTTGGGCCAGCGGCGCAAAACGTGAAGAGGATCACCCGGACTCCACGCCACACGCATCAGCTGGACGGCTCAGGGTACGAAAGCTGTTTTCGGTGAACGGCGTCTTCCAGAGCTCTGTTGTTAGGAGGGGGTGGGGTATTCCCTGACGACCGGCGTCCTTGATTTTCGCACTGGCGACTCAGCGAGAGCTGGAGCACTTAAAGGCGAAAATCCCAGGGAGGAAGGGAATACCCCACCCCCTCCCTACCGAACAAGCTTCGTCCCTCGCCCTACCTACGCTCCAGCACGACGATGGGAATCTCGCGGCCGGCGCGGGCGCGGTAGGTCTCGTAGGGGCGGTACACCTTCAGAGCCTTGGCCCAGATGCGCTTGCGTTCGTCGGGGTCGGTGACGACGCGGGCGTGGACCGGGCGCCGCTCGGGGCCGATTTGGGCGACGGTGTCCGGGTGCGCTTTGAGGTTGTGGAACCAGGCAGGGTGCTTGGGGAAGCCGCCTTTGGAGGCGATCACCGCGACATTGTCACCATCCTCGACGTACTGCAGCGGAGAGGTGCGGTGGATGCCGCTCTTGGCGCCGAGGTGGTCGAGCAGGAGAAAGCGGTTCGGCAGCCTGGGAATGGTGTGACCAAGGCGCCCACCCGTCCTCCGGTAGAGGAACGTGTGGGCGCCCATGACCCGCCGGGTGACGGGCCAGATGCGATCGCCGATGTCCAGGAAGCTCAT
>JBQCCT010000270.1:0-4860 GCA_051961955.1 Solirubrobacterales bacterium | reverse complement strand
GCGAAGCGGCGATTTGAAATCTGTCTCTGGCCCGCCATGGGCGGCCACCATCTCCGGGAGCAGGCCCTATCGGGCCGCGAAAAATCCACGCGGAGACCGACCGGACGCCTTACCGAATGCGCTCTGTCTAAGCGGCTTTTTTGTGCTTACCGCTGATGTCCCAGATGACGTCGGCCTCTGAGATTCCCTGGCGGCGGGCGACCAGCTCCACCTCTTCCCAGGGTAATTCTGCCTCGGGCAGGTCGTCCCAGCGGGCCAGGTCGAGGGCCTCGATCGCGCCTCTGAGGGCCGGGCCGAGGTGCTCCTCGGAGCGCAGCAGCGCCCTCAGGACCTCCAGCTGCTTGTCGGTCAGGCGAACAACCCACACGGCGGTACCTCCAACTTGAGCGGATCGCGGGTTGCCCGGAGAAGCTAGGCGGCGGTGCGGACGGAATCCTCGGGCCGGCCACTGATCCGGACCGCCTCGATCCGGTTCTCGCGCACCGCCTCGACCCGGATCGTGTAGCCGTTGGCCTGGATCGAGTCGCCGCGCTTCGGCAGCCGCCCGAGCTCGCCGAAGACGTAGCCGCCAACCGAGTTGTAGGCGTCGGTGTCGACCGGCAGGTGGATGCCGGCGTCGGCGAGGTCGCCGAGCGAGACGTGGCCGCGCACGAACCAGTCGCCGTTGGTGAGCTTGCGCAGAGCGGCAGCGCGGGGGTCGGTCTCGTCCTCGATCTCCCCCACCACCTCCTCGAGGATGTCCTCGACGGTGACGATCCCGACCGTCCGCCCGTACTCGTCGACGACGACCGAGAGCGAGGTCCGCTGCACCTGCAGGTCGTGCAGGAGGTCGTCGAGCGGCCGCGTCTCGGGAACGATCAGAGCGTCGCGGACGACGGTGTCGAGCGGCGCGTCGGCTCCCTCGCTCATGTAGAGCCGGGCGAGGCTGTTGTTGTGGACGATCCCTTTCACCCGATCTGGGTTGTCGTCCTCGATCACCACCAGCCGCGTGTGGCCGGAGGTGACGCAGCGCCGCAGCGCCGCCTCGACCGTCTCGGAGGCGTTGACCGTGACGACCGCTGGGATCGGCGTCATCACCTCCCGCGCCTCCTGCTCGTGCAAGTGGAAGACGCCGCCGAGCATGCCCGCCTCGCCCGGGTCGAGCGTGCCCCCCAGCCGCGAGCTGTCGATGATCTGCTTCAGGTCCTCGGCGGTGTGGCGCTCCTCGAGGTCTTTCGGGTTGACGCCGAACAGCCGCACCACGCGGTTGGAGACCCAGCTCAGGCCCTTGGTGAACGGCGCGGTCGCAGTCGCGAACCAGCTGAGCGGCCGTGAGACCCGGCGCGCGGTCTTCTCGGCGTTGGCGATCGCCAGCATCTTCGGCACCTGCTCGCCGATCGAGATGTGGACGGAGGTGACGAGCGCGAAAGCGATCGCCAGCGAGAGCGCCGCCGCAACCCCGTGCGAGAGGCTGCCGAAGACCGGCTCCAGCAGCTTCGCCAGCGAGGGCTCGCCGAGGAAGCCGATGCCGATCGAGGCCATCGTCACCCCGATTTGGCAGGCCGAAAGGGATTCGTCGATGCGGTCGAGCTGCTCGACCACGGCCTCAGCGCCCGCTTCCCCTTCCTCGACCGCCTGTTCGACCTTGCCGCGGCGACTGCGGACCAGGGCGAACTCGGCCGCGACGAAGAAGCCGTTGATCGCGATCAACAGCAGCAGAAGGACGAGCAGCAGGACGCTCATCGGCTATACGGCCCGGTACTTCGGGCTGGGACGTCCTCGGCCATGCGGCAGACGTGAATATAGCTGTCCAGGCCGCGGCTCTTTTTGAGCGAGGCTTGATCCAAATGCGATATTGACCAAACCATGCAAATTGCCACGCTCAGCGAGATGCTCGAAGAGGTCGTGCGAGCGGGCGAAGCGAAGGGGGAGGAGAGCGACGCCCACGAATTGCGCGGCGAGCTCGAGGGGCGACTGGCGGCGGTGCGCGCGGCGGTGGCCGGTAGCGGCTCGCCGCGGGTGATCGCCCTGCAGCGACTCGACCCGGTACGGGTTGGCGGCTTCTGGGTGCCGGAGATGATCTCGATCGCGGGCGGTGAGGACGTGGCCGGCGACCCGGGCCTGAGCCCGCCCGACGTCGGCTGGGGCGAGCTGGCGAGCCTTGGCGCCGATGTGGTGATCGTCATGCCCGAAGTTACGCTGGATGATGCGCGGGCCCTGGCGATGGAGCACTGGGAGCGGATCGCCGAACTCGGAGCGGTGCGCCACTATGCCGTCGACGGGACCGTGTTCGCCGACCCAGCTCCGCGCCTAATCGACGGCGTCGAGCTGCTCGGCCACCTCATCCACCCTGACTTGGCCTACCCGCCAGGGAACGTCGCGTATACCGCCCTGCGGGCGCCGGCGGGACGGCGGGCGCGAGAGAGCTGACCGGCGGCGCCTAGGCAACGGCAAGGGCGCCGAGGACCGAGATTACGGCGACGGCGAGCATCGCCAGATACTCGGCCTCACGTCGGCGCGGCCCAAAATAGCCGCGCTCGCCGGCGACGATTGCCGCTCCGCAGATCGCGCCGCCGATTAGCCCGCCGAAATGACTGCCGACGCTGATCCCCGGAATTCCGAGCGTGAAGACAAGGTTCAGCACGATCACGATTCCGAGCTCGGAAGCAACGGCGGTCGATCCCCTGCCTCGTGCGATCACGAATGCGGCCCCGAAGATGCCGAATATGGCCCCGGAGGCGCCGACGGTAAACGCGTCAGGGCCGCTGATCAGCAGCGCCCCGAACGATCCGGCGAGCAGGGAGGCAAAGTACAAGGCAAGGAACCTTGGGGTCCCGATCGCCGGCTCGACCAACCTGCCGCCGACGAACAGGGCAAGCATGTTCAGGAGGATGTGCAGGATTTCCCGGTGGAGGAACCCGCCAGTGACGAGCCGGTACCACTCACCCCCGGCGACTTCCACCCCGTTGAGGGCGAATTCGAAATACATCTGTGGGCTGATCCCGCTGAGACCACCCGGTCCCCGGAGGATCTCGACCAGGTACACGGCCACGTTGATGGCTATGAGGGCCACCGTCGCCGGAAAGGCTCTATTGCCCGGCGTCCCCGTGGGGTTGCGCACCACTTTGGTCCGCTGCCGCGCGCACTCGGGGCAACGCATCCCGACCGGGGTCGGGGTCATGCACTCGGGGCAGATCGGCCTCCCGCAGCTGGAGCAGGAGACGCCGGTCTCGCGGTTGGGGTGGCGGTAGCAGGTCTGAGCCATCGCGCCCGGGAGCCTACAATCGGCGCCGATGGAGCCCGCCAGCCCCGCCCGCCTCTACGCCACCGTGGTGGGCGTGCTGCTCGTCGTCCTCGGGCTCCTCGGCTTCTTCTACACCGCCTCCTTCGGCGGGCTCGGCCACTACGAAGAGGCCCTCGGCGCGCTGCAGGTGAACGCCTGGCTCAACCTCTTCTACCTCGCCGTCGGCGGGATCGGGGTGCTCGTCGCCGGCGCCTCCTCGCGGACCTATTCGCTCGCGGTGGGCGTGCTCTTCACGATCCTGGCGATCGTCGGCTGGGGAACCGGGTGGCTGCACCTGGTCCTCGGCCTGCTGGGCCTCGCGGCCGCGATGGCAACCCCCCGCAACAAGACCCGCCCCCGATCGCGTGGCTCCTTTGTCGCCCGGGAGGCGACTACGGAGCCACGGAAGTCAAAGGCGCGAGCGAAAGCCGCTCGCCAGCGCGCGTAGGCCGCTCTGGCTCTTCTGGCGGCTGCGGCGGCGCAGCTCCAGCAGCACCAGCGCTCCGGTCGCCGCCCCGCCGGCGCCGACGGCGACCACCGGCCGCACCCAGTTGCGCGGGTCGCGCAGCGCTCGCAGCTCGCTCTCTGAGAGCTCCTCGGCCCAGTCGGAGAGCTCCTCGGCGGCGGCCTGGGCGAGCGCGGCAAAGGTGTCCTCGATCCGCCCCGAGAGCCGCTCCGGGGGCTCCATCGGCCGCAGCGCGTCGGTCAGGAGCGCCTCGACGTCCCAGGTCGACCCGCTCAGGGTCTCACTCGAATCTCTCATCTTCCATCTCCTCCTGCAGCTGCTTGATCGCGCGATGGATCAGCACCTTGGTGGCGCCGTCGGAGCGGCCCAGCGCCCGCGCGATCTCGCGGTTGTCCATGCCGAGTGCGAAGCGCATGATCAGCGCCTCGCGCCGGTCCTCGGAGAGGTGCTCCAGGTTTCGCATCACCTCGCGCAGCTCCTCGCGCCCCTCGGCGATCGCCTCGGTGTCGTGGCGCGCCGCGATCGGGTCGGCATTTTCCAGCGGCGTCTGCGGCCTCCGCGAGCGATCGCGGTAATAGTTGGAGGCGAGGTTGTGGGCGATGCGGATCACCCACGGCCGGAGCGGCCGCCCGTCGGACTCGCGTCGGGCGCGGTCGAAGTGGCGGTAGGCCTGGAGAAAGGCCTGCTCGGTCAGGTCCTCGGCGTCGTGGTGGTTGCCCACCCGGTAGTAGGCGTAGGAATAGACGTCGCGCAGGTGCGAGCGGTAGAACTCCTCGAAGGCTCGGTCCAGCTCCGCCTTGGCCGCCGGAGCCAGCTTCGCCGGCTCGACGTTCTCCTCGGGGCCGCTCACCGGCCAAGCCTAGAGCCTCGGGGGAGGCGCCGCGAGCCATCAGGCGGCCCGCCGTTCGTGCTCGACCTGACGCAGGTTGGCGATCCACTGCGCGGCGTCAACCTCACCGCGGATCAGTGCCGCCAGCCCGGCCAGCGCATCGGCCTCGACCCCGGAGGCGGCGACAGCCTCGGCCAGCAGCGGCACCGTGTCAAGGCCCTCGGAGGCCTGGCCGATCTTGCCGGGGATCTCCTCGGCCGGGGTGCCGGTGCCGAGCAGCTCGCCGGCGCGGCGGTTGCGCCC
>JBQCCT010000269.1:0-3020 GCA_051961955.1 Solirubrobacterales bacterium | reverse complement strand
GCCGAGCTGGAGGCCTACGAGCCGGTCGGCTGTGCCCGCTGCAACAACAACGGCTACAAAGGGCGGGTCGGGCTCTATTCGGTGATGAAACTGAGCGAGCGGATCAAGGAGATGGCGGTCGCCCTGCGGCCGGAGGCCGAGATCGCCACAGTCGCCTGCGAGGAGGGGATGCTGACCCTGCGCGAGGACGGCTTGGCGAAGGTAAAGGCGGGCGCGACCAGCCTCGAGGAGGTCCTGCGTGTCACCACCTGAGCTGGTTAATTGCTTTCGGGTATCGAGAAAATCGGCGCGGGGGCCGATGTAGAGCCATGGACTTCGATTTCTCGGAGGTCCTGCGCCGCATGGTCGAGGCGCGGGCCTCGGACGTTCACCTTACGCCCGGCTTCCCACCCGCGATCCGGGACAAGGGCCAGATCACGCCGATGGAGGGCTTCCCCGTCCTCGGCGCCCAGGAGACTCGCGAGGTCGTCTACAGCGTCCTCAACGACGACCAGCGGAAACGGTTCGAGGTGCAGAAACAGCTCGACTTCGCCTACGCAATCCCCGGCGTCGCCCGCTTCCGCGTCAACTGCTTCTTCCAGCGCGGCGCCGTCAGCGCCGCCTTCCGCTACGTCCCGCAGGACATCCCGGCGCTCGACTCGCTCGGCGTCCCCTCGGTCCTGCGCGAGATGACGCAGAAACCGCGCGGCTTCGTCCTCGTCACCGGCCCCACCGGCTCGGGCAAGAGCACGACCCTGGCGGCGATGATCGACTCGATCAACTGCGAGCGCCAGGACCACATCCTCACGATCGAGGACCCGATCGAGTTCCTGCACCGGCACAAAAAGTCGATCGTCAACCAGCGTGAGGTCGGCTCCGACGCCGAGGACTTCGCGCTCGGGCTCAAGGCCGCCCTGCGAGAGGACCCCGACGTGATCCTGGTCGGCGAGATGAGGGATCTGGAGACGATCGCCACGGCGCTGACCGCGGCCGAGACCGGCCACCTCGTCTTCGCCACCCTCCACACCCAGTCGACCGCCCAGACCGTGGACCGGATCATCGACGTCTTCCCGCCCCAGCAGCAGGGGCAGGTGCGGACCCAGCTCTCGATCGCGCTGCAGGGCATCGTCACCCAGCAGCTGCTGCCCACCGCCGACGGCGCCGGCCGCGTCGTCGCCACCGAGGTGCTGGTCCCGACGCCGGCGATCCGCAACCTGATCCGCGAGGGGAAAACGCACCAGATCTACTCCGCGGTGCAGACCTCGGGGGCGGTGGGGATGCAGACGATGGACGCCGACCTGGCACGCCTGGTGCGTAGCGGCAAGATCACCCGCTCGCTCGCCCAGCAGCGCGCCTCGGTCCCCGAGGAGCTCAAACGGCTGCTCGGCGCCGAGCCGGTGCAGGCGCCCGCGGCGATGGGCATGGACGGAAACGGGGGCTACGCGCAACCCGAAGCGACGCCACCCAGCTACACGACGGGGGGCTAGGCGATGGCCGCCGCCGCGACCACCTTTGCCTTCCGCGCGATGGACACCGCCGGCGCCACTTCGAACGGTGAGATCGAGGCGGAGTCGAAGTCGCAGGTCGCCGAGGCGCTGCGCCAGCGCGGCCTGATCGTCCTCGACGTCACCGAGAAAGCCGCGCCGGTCAACATCGAGGACTTCTTCAAACGCTGGCAGAAGGTCGACATGCGCGAGCTGGCGGTCTTCTCGCGCCAGTTCGCCACCCTCGTCGCCTCCGGCATGCCGATGCTGCGGACGCTGAAGACGCTGGAAGAACAGACCAAGGACGAAATGATCGAACAGGCCACCGCCGGGCTGCGCGCCGACGTCGAGGCGGGCTCCTCGCTCGAGCAGGCGATGGAGCGGCACCCGAAGGTCTTCGACCGCCTCTTCCGGGCGATGGTCCGCTCGGGCGAGCAATCGGGCCGGCTCGACGAGGCGCTCGACCGGATCGCCTACCAGGTCGAGAAACAGGACGCTCTGCGCCGCCAGGTGAAATCGGCGATGATGTACCCGTCGGTCGTCTTCACCTTCGCGATCGTCGTCCTCGTCGCGATCGTCTGCTTCGTGATCCCGGTCTTCGTCGGCATCTTCAAGAACCTCGCCGAAGAACACCCTGAAGAAAGCGCGGCCCTGCCGGCCCCCACCCAGCTCTGCGTCACCGTCTCCGAAGCGCTGACCGGTTACTGGTTCGTGATCATCCCGTCGATCGTGATCGGCTTCTTCGTCTTCTTCCGCTGGAAGAAGACCGAACGCGGCCGCGACATCTGGGAGCGGTTCATCCTCCGCCTGCCGTTCAAAATCGGCGACGTGATCCAGAAGGTGGCGCTGGCCCGCTGGTCGCGCACCTTCGCCGGCTCGGTCTCGGCCGGCGTGCCGATGCTGCAGTCGATCAAACTCACCGGCCAGACGGCCGGCAACATCGTCATCGAGCAGTCGATGGCGGAGGTCTACGAGTCGGTCAAGCGGGGCGGCTCGCTAGCCGGGCCGATCGAGGCCAATGACATCTTCCCGCCGATGGTCGGCCACATGGTCGCGGTGGGGGAGGAGACCGGGCAGCTGGAGACGATGCTAGGCAAGATCGCCGACTTCTACGAGGCCGAGGTCGACGCCAAGGTGAAAGCGCTGACGGCGCTGCTGGAGCCGCTGATGATCGTCTTCGTCGGCGGCATGGTCGGGTTCATCGTGATCTCGATGTACCTGCCGATGTTCAGCATCTACGAAAAGATCCGCTGAGCCTCATCGTTTTTCGCGCGGTCTCCTGGACGCGCGTCCAGAGGGCTCGCCGAAACCCAAATTTTGTGGATCAACTTTTCCGCGGGGCGGACCGATGACTGGCGGGAACAAACTTGCCAGCGCCCCGGAGGTTCTGGCTCCCGGCAAATTAGAAATCTAGGAGAACCTAATGTTTATCCAGAATCTCCGGGCCAAGGTTGGCGCCCGGCTCAACGGCGACAGCGAGGCGGGCTTCACCCTGATCGAGCTCCTCGTCGTGATGCTCATCCTCGGAATCCTGGCCGCGATCGCGCTGCCCGCCTT
>JBQCCT010000268.1:0-5947 GCA_051961955.1 Solirubrobacterales bacterium | reverse complement strand
CGCGCTCATGACCGGCAGGCGGCCGATGAACTCGGGGATGAGCCCGTAGTTGACGAGGTCCTCGGGCAGCGTGTGCTGGAAGATCTCGCCGGTGTCGCGCTCGACGCGCGACGCGGTCGACGCGCCGAAGCCGACGCCGCGGTCGCCGACGCGCCGCTCGATCACCTTGTCGAGTTCGGCGAAGGAGCCACCGCAGATGAAGAGGATGTTGGTGGTGTCGATCGTCAGGAACTCCTGGTGGGGATGCTTGCGCCCACCCTGCGGCGGCACCGAGGCGGTGGTCCCCTCGAGGATCTTCAGCAGCGCCTGCTGGACGCCTTCGCCGGAGACGTCGCGGGTGATCGACGGGTTGTCGGCTTTGCGCGCGATCTTGTCGATCTCGTCGATGTAGATGATCCCCGTTTCCGCCTTTTTGACGTCGAAGTCGGCTGCCTGAATCAACTTCAGGAGGATGTTCTCGACGTCCTCGCCGACGTAGCCGGCCTCGGTCAGCGCCGTCGCGTCGGCGATCGCGAAGGGGACGTTGAGGATGCGGGCTAGCGTTTGCGCCAGCAGCGTCTTGCCGCAGCCGGTCGGGCCCAGCATCATGATGTTCGACTTCTGCAGCTCGACGTCGGTCTCGTCGGACTGGGCGATCTGGACCCGCTTGTAGTGGTTGTAGACAGCGACCGAGAGGGCGCGCTTCGCCGCCTCCTGGCCGACCACGTACTCCTGCAGGACGTCGTAGATTTCGCGCGGTTTCGGCAGGTTCTCCAGCTCAAAGGCCGGCGGCGCCGTCAGCTCCTCGTCGATGATCTCGTTGCAGAGGTCGATGCACTCGTCGCAGATGTAGACGCCAGGGCCGGCGATCAGCTTTTTCACCTGGCGCTGCGACTTGCCGCAGAAGCTGCAGAGAAGCTGCTCGTTCGAGTCTGAAGGACGTGCCAGCGGAATCCCCTCCTAACGGGACGGTCGTTGCTCTCCGGCAGCGCCCCAAAGCTTAGAGAGGGACCCGCACCGGTTTGTGGGGTTCGTTTACGGCATCGACATTGCGGTCCCTGCACATGAGCGCAGCCTTGCGCGGCGCTACCGTTGGGGCAGTGGCCGCCGCGGTCGAGATCGCCCCGATCAGTGCCGAGGAGTTCGAGGAGCTGCTGCCGCTGATCGCTGCCTACCAGCGCTTCTATGAAGCCGAGAAGATCGACGAGGAGCGCAACCGCGCCTTCTTCCGCCGCTTCCTCGCCCCCAGCGACGACGGCCTCCTGCTCGGCGCCCGCAGCGACGGGCGGCTGGTCGGCTATGCCTGCCTCTACTGGCACTTCAGCTCCCTGGAGGCGGTCGAGACGGTGCTGATGAACGACCTCTTCGTCGGCGAGGGCCGCCGCGGCCAGGGCGTCGGCCGCGCTCTAATCGAGGCCAGCGCCGAAGTCGCCCGCGAGCGCGGCGCCCCCTACTTGGAGTGGGCGACCGCCCCCGACAACGAGACCGCCCAGCGCCTCTACGACTCCATCGGCGCCGAGCGCTCCGAATGGCTCTCCTACGAACTGCGGATCTGAGTCCCAGCCCCCGAAGGTCAGGCCGAACGTAGGTCAGGAGGCGGGGGCGGGGTCGGGAACCGGTCGGTCAGCCTGAGCAGGGACTCGATGAGCGCCCGCCGCTCGTCCCGCTGGTCGTCGAGCTCAGCGAAAATCCGCTTGGTCCACTGCGCGTTTTCGGTCATCATCGCTTCCGTCCGGCGAGCTTGTTCTTGGAATTCTGCCCTCGTCTGTTCCGCCTTGGCCACTGCAACTTCCTGCCGCTTCCTCGCCTCCTCAATTCCTGCCCTCGCCTCTTCTATCCTCGCTCGCGCCGCCTCCACGCGTGCGCTCGACACCTCGATGTCCGCCCGCGCCGTTTCCGTGCGCGCTGCCGCCTGCTCCGTGCGCATTGCGGCTTCGGCGACGACTTCAGACAATTCCTTCCGATTCACAAGAGGGATTGTGCCAGGCCATAACGCGCGTGTGGCGCGCAGATTGGAGAAATTCCGCAACGCGCTAGCGTCGTTTCTGTGACTTTGACCCTGGACCCGATCGGCCGGGACGATCCGCAGGTGCAGGCGCTCTACGCGGACTTCGTCCGCGAGGCGGACGGACCGTTGGTCTACGACCGCGAAGCGGCGGGGATCGACCTCGACGAGGAGATCGCGGCTGGGCCGCCGGCCGACCTGGTGCCGCCGAACGGCGTTCTGCTGCTTGCCCGCGTCGACGGCGAGCCGGCAGGGCTGGGCGGGGTCCGCTACCTCGACACCGAGGTGGCGGAGGTGAAGAGCATGTACGTGGCGCCCGCTTTCCGCGGCAGCGGCCTCGGCCGCCGCATCCTCGCCCGCCTCGACGAGATCGCGCTCGAACACGGCTGCCGCGCGGTGCGGCTCGACACCTCCGACTACCTCACCCCTGCCGTCGGCCTCTATCGCGCCGCCGGCTACCGCGAAGTCCCCGCCTACAACGAGAACCCCAAAGCCGACCTCTGGTTCGAACGAGCGCTACGGCAAGAGGACTAAGCCGTTCCATGGTTCCTTTTGCAGATCATGGGTGCAAAAGGAACCATGGAACTAGCTGTAGCGGTCCCAGCGGCGCAGGGCCGGTTCCGGGTTGATCGGGACGCCGTGGACGTGGATCTCGAAGTGGAGATGGCAGCCGACGGTGCGGGCGTTCCCGGTCTCCCCCACCTCGCCGACCCGCTGGCCCTCCCAGACCCGCTGGCCCTTGTGGACCAGGGCCGGGCGCCGCATGTGGGCGTAGAAGTAGCTGCGGTCCTCGTCTTCGCCGTGGATCAACAGGTAGTTGCCGTACAAGACCGGGTCATAGCCCCGCTGCAGCACCCGCCCGTTGCGGACCGCGACCAGTTCGGTGTCGCAGACGGCGACGATGTCGAAGCCTTCATGCGTGCGCCCGCCCGAGCGCGGCGCCCCGAAAGTGCCGATGAAGCCCCGCGTCCAGTGCGGTCCCTGGACCGGGAAGACGTGGCCGTAGTAAGGGACGCCGCCGTCGCGGCTGGCGATCTGGGCTGAGGCCGGTGCGGCCAGCACCGCGAGGAGAACGAGGGAGAAGAGGAGCGTGCGCTTCAGCGTCAGTGGTGCTCGATTACGCGGTCGACGATGCTGTACTCCTTCGCCTCCTCCGCGCTCATGAAGTAGTCCCGCTCGGTGTCTTTGGTGACCTTCTCGAACGGCTGCCCGGTGTGCTTGGCGATGATCTCGTCGAGGCGGCGCCGGACGTCGATGATCTCTTTAGCGTGGATCTCGATGTCGGTCGCCTGGCCCTGGAAGCCGGCCGAGACCTGGTGGATCAGGATCTTCGAGTTCGGCAGCGCCATCCGCTTGCCCGGCGCGCCGCCGCAGAGCAGCAGTGCCCCCATGCTCATCGCGACGCCGACGCAGATCGTCTGCACGTCGGGCTTGATGAACTGCATCGTGTCGTAGATCGCCAGACCGGCATACACGGAGCCGCCGGGCGAGTTGATGTAGAGGCTGACGTCCTTGTCCGGATCCTCGGACTCGAGGTGCAGCAACTGAGCCACGATCAGATTGGCAATGTCATCGGTCACCGGCGTGCCGAGGAAGACGATCCGCTCGCCGAGCAGGCGCGAATAAATGTCAAACGCACGCTCGCCACGCGCCGTCTGCTCCACCACCATCGGCACCAGAGGACTCATGGTCGCCACTCTATAGAAGCCACCAGCCGTGCCTACAGGTGGCTAGCAACTGCCGAAATTAGGGTGTCTGCCGGAGTTCGATCGTCGGAGGTCCTGCTGGGACATACGGTCTCCGGCGGAGAGGCACCTGGCCCTCCCTACGGCGTCCTAACTCAGTCAGTGCCCGGCGTCCAGAGCTCGGCGGATCTCTCGCCCTGCTCCTTCTCCGGCGTCCAGATCTTCTCGGCGGCTTCCGCTTTCTCCTTGCGCGCGTCGGCCTCCTCTTTGGGGATCGGTTTCGCCAACTCGGCGACCAGCTCGATCGCCTTGCGGGCACGCAGATCTTCGCTGACCATCTTGTCGCGACCGCTCTTGCGCAGCCGCTCCAGCAGCTTCTCCGGCGACGTCCGTTCGTGTTCGGCGCTGTGCTCGAGCGCCTCGATCATTTCCTCCTCGGAGACCTCGATCCCCTCGGCCTCGGCGATCGCGGTCACAACCGCCTCGCGCTTCAGCTCTTTTTCCGCATCAGGCTTCGTTTCCTCGATCAACTCGTCGCGGCTTTTGCCCTGCATCTGTAGAAATGCATTCGGGTCCATGCCGCGGCCGGCCAGCTGGCGTTCCATCCGCTCCCAGCGTTCGGTCGCCCGCGCCGTCGCCAGCTCCGCGGGAACCTCGACGGTGGCCGCCGCAACCGCGGCGTCGATCGCGGCAATGCGGAAATCCTCCTCGGCCCGGCTGTCCAGCGCGGTGCCGACTTTCTCGCGGATGTCGTCGCGCAGCTCCTCCAGCGTGTCGAACTCGGAAGCATCGGAGGCGAACTCGTCGTCAAGCTCGGGCAGCACTTTCTCCCGCACCTCTTTGATCTTGACTTTGAAGACCGCGGCTTCGCCGGCCAGGTGCTCGGCCTGGTAGTCCGCGGGGAAGGTGACGTTGACCTCGCGCTCTTCCCCTGCTTCGGCGCCGACGAGCTGCTCCTCGAAGCCCTCGATCAGCTGCCCCGAGCCCAGCGCCAGCAGGTAGTCCTCGGCGGCTCCGCCCTGGAACGCCGACCCGTCGACGAAGCCCTCGAAGTCGATCAGCAGCGAGTCGTCCTCGGCGGCGGCGCGGTCCACCTTCTCCAGCCGCGCGAAGCTCTCGCGGATCCGCTCGACCTCGGTGTCGACGATTTCGTCGGGGACCTCTTTCTCCTCTTTGCCGACCTCGAGGCCTTTGTAATCACCCAGTTTCGCCGCCGGCCGCACCCCGACCTCGAACTTGAACTTGAGCGGCTCCCCCTCACTCTCCGGCGTCGAGACCATCTCGATGCTGGGGTCGCCGATCGGGCTCACGCCCGAATCGAACAGAGCGAGTTCGTACCACTCCGGCAGCGCCTCGCGGATCGCCTCCTGCAGCACCGGGCCGAAACCGAGCCGCTGGATCACCAACGAGGCCGGCGCCTTGCCGGCACGGAAGCCCGGCATCCGCATCTCCTTCGCCATCGCGCGGGCGGCGCGCGAGGTCGCCTTCTCTACGTCGGCGGCGGCAACCTCCGCCTCGACTTCAATACGGGAATTGGGCAGCTCTTTAAGGGTGGTCTCCATGGGACGCGACCCTAGATGATCAGGACGCCCAGCCGACCTTTACCCCACTCCGCCGGGGTCAAGCTCGGCTGCGGCGGTTGGCGAACATCGTTCGCAGGGCGACGCCGAAGTCGATCGCGAAGGCAAGCCCGCGTCCGATCGGCCCGGTGACGAGCCAAGCGCGGCCCCTAGCCGGCAGTGACACCCTGCTCCTCCGTCCCGCGACCCCCAGCGAGGATCTGCCGCTCCAACCGCTTGCCCTGCCCCGCTGCAACCGCGCGCTGCGCCCGCCGCTCGTCGAGCTCGACCCCGCGCTCGAAAGCCAGGTCCAGCAGCCTCTGCTTCTCGATCCCCTCCTGGGCCGCCTGGAAGAAGAACCAGGCCAGCAACCCGAGCCCGAGGAAGGTCCCCTCGACCATCATGATCACCCCCGCGACGCTCTGGTCGGTGATCGGCGTGATGCCCCATTCGCGCTCGCCGGGCCCATAGACCGTGTAGAGGACGGTGCCGGACCACATCAGGAGGTTGCCGAGGATGGCGCCGGCGAAGCGCACCGCGATCACGTAGACGACCTTCCAGCCCGAGGTGAACCATTGCGGCTTCGGCAGCGGCCCGAAGATCGGCATCCACATCAGGCAGCCGAAGAAGATGAAGGTCGCGTGCTCGAGCGCGTGCAGGGGCGCCCCGCCGTAAGCGGCGTCGTAGAAGGTCGGGATGTGCCAGAAGTAGAAGTTGAG
>JBQCCT010000267.1:0-5072 GCA_051961955.1 Solirubrobacterales bacterium | reverse complement strand
AGGGGGGCGGCCGCCGGTGACGCCGAAGCGTCGAGATGATTTAGAGCTACTACGATGTGGAAACGTAAAGCGGCGTCGGGCTTGTCACCGTAAAGTTCTGAGACCATTTGGTTTCAGCCGGGCAGGGCCCGCTGACCAGTTTGACGCTCAGTTCTTTGACTTCGATCGTCGCCGGGTTGCCACCGACCAGGGTGCCGATGTCCGGAGCGCTGTAGACGCAGCTGCCGAAGATGGTTTTGACTGTGACTTCGGTGCCGATGCTTGTCAATGTTCCGTTGTCGGTCCCGGAAATATAATGGATTTCCAGCGAACCAAGAACGATCGTCTTCGTTTCGTTGGTGCAGACGCCCCAGTTGATTACTTGGTTTGGGCCATCGACTGTTTCGGTATCGCTACCTGTATTTGTCGTTTCGCCCTTGACTGTCGATTCGGTGCATGTGTCGAGGGTGATTCCCCCGGCCTTGAGCGTGCCCGAGTTGGTCGAGGACGAGTGGATCACCGTATGGGCCGGGTAATCCCAGCCGCTTGCAGCGCAGCCGCTTGTCAGCGGTGTCTTACAGAGGACGGTCGCCGAGGCCGAGCTCGCGCCGACGAACGCCATCAGGGCCGCCGCGACGACAGCCGCGAGGCCGAGCATCTTCAGATACTTCATTTTGTTCCTCCTTCTCCGGCATCCGTGCCGGAGGTAGTTCACTCAAAAGGAGTGAAGTGATCAGGAGTCTTCTATAGGTACTGGATGAGTGCGTCAAGGGGGTCCCTGTGACAACAGAGACTCACGACAGAAGTCACCCGGAGGCCTGCAAGTGGGCCTTAGCTACTCCTCGCACACGCAGCTTGGATTGGGAGGCTAAACAGGTGCGGCCACCCCAACTTGGGGTGGCCGCAGGTGACGCCGAAGCGTCGAGCTGGTTTCGGGCTACTACGATGTAGCGACGAACAGCGGTTTCGGGCTTGTCACCGCAAAGCTCTGGGTCCATTTGGTTTCAGACGGGCAGGGCCCGCTGACCAATTTGACGCTCAGTTCTTTGACTTCGATCGAGGCCGGGTTGCCACCGACCAGGGTACCGATGTCCGACGCGCTGTAGACGCAGCTACCGAAGATGGTTTTGACTGTGACTTCGGTGCCGTTGCTTGTCATTGTTCCGTTGTCGGTCCCGGCGATATGGTGGATTTCCAGTTCGCCGTTCGTGATCGTTTTCGTTTCGTTGGTGCAGGTGCCCCAGTTGATTTCTTCGTTGGGCCCCTTGACTGTTTCGGTCGAGCTGCCTGCGTTCGACGTCTTGCCCTTGATCGTCGAGCCGGTGCATGTATCGAGGGTGATTCCCCCGGCCTTGAGCGTGCCCGAGTTGGTCGAGGATGATTCGATCACGGTCCCGGCCGGGTAAGCCCAACCGGCAGCCGCGCAGCCTTCTGTCAGGTTTGTCTTACAGAGGACGGTCGCCGAGGCGGAGCTGGCGCCGACGAAGGCCATAAAGGCCGCGCACGCCATCGCCGCCAGGGCGAGGATCTTGAGATGCTTCATGGAATACTCTCCTTGCTCCCGGCGCCCCTAACGCGCCGGGTCTGTTTGTTCCGCGTGGGAGGGGGGATGTAGGTTCCCTCCTCCTGTCGCGGACCCTGTGATTAACACGCAGGTTCTTTACTAACACGCGATTTCCTATACTCAAAATGTTTTACGGGTGACAAGCGCGTTGGGTCGGGGGCGTCACTGGGAACGGAGCGGCTGGGTCCCTACCCGAGCTAGGGAATACTGCAAAAGGTATCTTCGGGTGACATTTGTCACCCGGCTAATTTGTCACTCATTTCCAGGCTTTTTCCCCTTCACACCGGGCTTTCCTGATCTATTCTCGCTCCGCACAGTGGAGTTTCGGTAGGGGAACCCCTCGGTAATAGACATAGGCAAGAGGAGGCAGCGAAAGCGCCGGCTGGGGAGCAGCGCGATCGCGAAGCCTGGGAGGGTGCATTGGACGGGCAGCCGGCCACGAGGTCAGGAATTTCAGAGGACGACGAGGGCCGCGCAAGCGGCCTGGCGACCCTTGAGATCCTGCGCCTGCTCAGCGCTGGAGCTAGCGGCGCGATCCTGATGGCTTTGGGAGAGGGCCCGCTGCGGACGAAGGAGCTGACCGAACGCGTCCGGGGGTACACGCCGCGGACCGTCTACCGGTACGCCAGCAAACTGACCGAGGTCGGAGTGATCGAGCGGCACGAAGAGCCCGGCGTGCCGTCGAAAGTGATCCACAGCCTCGTGCAACCCGCCGGCCAGGAGCTCCACGACCTGATGGAAGCCTACGCGGAAGCCTCTTTAAGCCGGCTCCCAAGCGGTGAAATCGACGCGCACGCCTGGGGGTCGCTTGCGCTCCTCGCCGACCTGTGGGAATCGGGGATGGTCAACGAGCTGAACCTGCAGCCCCGCTCGCTGACGGAACTCTCCCGCGGCCGCCACGACCTCAGCTACCACCAGATCAGCCGCCGCGCCAACATGCTCGCGATCGGCGGCTTCGTCCAGGAGCGGCCCAACTCGGGGCGCAGGCGGTCCTACGCGTTGACTGACAAAGCGAGGCGGGCAATGGCGCTGGTCGTCGGCATCGGTCGCTGGCGGCGCCGGCACGTCCTGTCGAATGGGAACGCTGGACTCAATACCGATGAAGCGGCGGCGGTGCTGCGGACGGCGCTGCCGCTGGTCGTCCTCCCCGAGCACGGCGGCAAGAGCTTCGGGATCGGCGTCGCCGATGAGGACGTGTGGGCGCGCATCGAGCTCGACGGCAGCATCCACAACTGCGCCTCCGAGCCGGCAGAAGTGGACGGTCACGCTCGGGGGGACGTGAAGGCTTGGGTAGACGCGTTGCTGGATGGTCCCCCCGAGAGCTTGCGCACGGAGGGAGACGAAGGGCTGATCAAGACCTGCTTTTCACGGCTGCACGCGGCGTTGTGGACGAAGTGGCCTGGCTCGCCGACTCCGGCCGAAGAGCCGGCCGCTCCAGCGCCGAAAGAGAGCTGACGAGGACGTTGAGCGTGCCTTCGCGGCACTCGAGGCGGCCGCGGGCACGGATCAGGGGAGCGGTGCGGACGAGCGGGCGGTAACGCTCGTAGACGGGCGGGGGGACGACGAGGTTGACCGAGCCGCGCTCGTCCTCGAGGAGGACGAAGGTGACGCCGTTGGCGGTCTCGGGACGCTGGCGGGCGGTGACCATGCCGGCGACCTCGACGGTAGAGCCGTGGCGCAGCCTGGCGAGGTCGGAGGTGCGGGCGATGCGGGGGTCGAGGCCCGGACGCAGCAGCCTCATCGGGTGCTTGTCGACGCTTAACCCGGTCGAGCGATAGTCGGCGATCAGCTCCTCCCACTCCCCCAGCGGCTCCAGCTTTGGCGGCTGCGGCGACTCGATCGGCAGCGCCAACTGGGTGCCGCTGCCGGCGACGCGTCCAGCGCCGGTCACCCCCACCCGCCACAGCGCCTCGCGCCGCTCGCTCTCGGAGCCGGCCGGAATCCCGTCGAGCGCTCCCGCCCAAGCGAGGCGCTCGAGGCTCGCCACCCCGGCGCCCGAGCGCGACGCCAATTCGGCGATCCCCCGGTAAGTACCGCCGCGCTCCCGCTCGGCCACCAGCGCCTCCATCTCATCGCTGCGCACCCCCTTCACGTAGCCAAGCCCGATCCGGACCACTAGCCCACCGCGAAGATCAGATGCCGACGGGCCGATTTCGCTCCATATAGGACCGTTTTCGTCCCGTCGGCGGGAAGCTGGGGTTTCGACGTGGCAGAGCACTGTGCTGCGGTTGGCGCATGGCGAGGCGACGCGGATGCCGCGGCGCTGCGCCTCGTGGACTAGCGAGCTGGGCGGGTAAAAGCCCATCGGCTGCTCGTTCAGCAGCGAGCAAAGGAACTCCGGTCCGTAGTGGACGCGCAACCAGGCCGACTGGTAAGCGAGCAGGCCGAAGGCGGCCGAGTGCGCCTTCGGGAAGCCATAGCCGGAGAAACCCTGGATCTGGGACCAGACCCGTTCCGCCGTCGCCGCCGGCACGCCGTTGGCGGCAGCGCCTTCGAGGAAGCGCCGGCGGTGCTCCTCGATCGCCGCCTCGGAGCGCTTGCGGCTCATCGCCCGCCGCAGCCCCTCCGCCTCCGAGGAGCTGAACCCGGATAGTGCCATCGCCGCTTCGATCACCTGCTCCTGGAAGACGATCGTCCCCAGCGTCTCCTCCAGCACCGGCTCCAGCAGCGGGTGCTCGTAGGGGATCTTGTAATCCGGGTCCTCGCGCAGCAGCTTGCGGCGTTCGATGTAGGGCTGGACGGCGCCGCCCTGGATCGGCCCCGGCCGCACCAGCGCCACCTGGACGATGACGTCGTCTAGGTTGCGGGGTTGGGTCCGCGGCAGCATCTGCATCTGCGCCCGGCTCTCGATCTGGAAGACACCGGTGGTCTCGGCGGCGCGGATCGACTCGAAGGTCTCCTCGTCGTCGAGCGGGATCCGCGAGAGGTCGAGCCGCTCGCCCCGCGCCCGGCCGATCTCCTCGATGCAGCGCTCGACCGCCGAGAGCATCCCCAGCCCCAGCAGGTCGATCTTGAGGAAGCCGGCGTCGGCGCAGGAGTCCTTGTCCCACTGCACCGTCTGGCGGCCTTTCATCGCCGCCGGCACGACCGGGCAGACGTCGATCAGCGGCCGGGTCGAGATCACCATCCCGCCCGGGTGCTGGGAGGAGTGGCGCGGCAGGCCCATGATCTCCTCGGCCAGCGAGACCAACGCCCGCCAGCGCGGCTCGGCCGCGCGCTGCGGGCCGAGGACGGCGACGAGGTCGCGCTCGACCTCGGCCGCGGTGCCGTGGAAAGGCACCGTCTTCGCCACCCGGTCGATCTCCGCCGGCGGCAGGCCGAGCACCTTGCCGAGGTCCCGCACCGCCCCGCGCGGGCGGTAGGTGGGGAAGGCGGCGACGAGGGCGGAGCGGTCATGGCCGTAGCGCTCGTGGACGCGCGGGATCAGCGCCTCGCGGACGTCGCGCGGGAAGTCGAGGTCGATATCCGGCATCGAGGTCGTTTCCTCGTTGAGGAAGCGGCCGGAGAAGAGACCGGCGGCAACCGGGTC
>JBQCCT010000266.1:0-3399 GCA_051961955.1 Solirubrobacterales bacterium | reverse complement strand
GTAGCTCGCCTGTGCACGGGTCGAGCAGGTGAGCAGCGTTGGGCAGGTGGGGAACCAGACGGATAGGAATGAGTCGGCGAAGGCATTGCTCTTCCAAACGAGGCCGGGCGGCTTCAAGCGTCGTAGCGATGCCGTGAACGTCTCGCCACGTTTCCTCACCAGCCGCACGTCGTCACTGGCGGCGAAGCGGAAGATCGGCTTGTGTGTCCAACTGCGGCGTGGCGGCACCTGCGTCAGCTCGGGAGCGCTGGGCGGCGTGCGGTCCACCGTTACGGTGACGCTCGGCGGATCCGCATCGGTGCCGTCCTCGTCGGTGGCGACGACCGTGATCGTGTGCGGACCCGAAGCGAGGCGCTTGGGCATCGGCACCCAGCCGTAGAAGGGCCCCGGCAGCACTTCCCGTCCCCGCTTGGCCCTGGCGCGGAGCAGGACGCCTCGGCCGGCTTCCGTCTCCAGGTATTCGGCCGGGCAGCGGATCGGCCGCCCGTCGAGGGTGCAGGCGAAGGTGACCTTGCTGCCCCTGGTGTATTCGGCGCTGGTGTCCCCGCCGGGCACTTCGGATTCGCTGGTCGAGAAGTAGGCGAGCGCTTCCGAGCGCGGCCCGACGATCCCTTCCTGGCCGGCCGGGGTCAATTCGACCTGCGGCGGCACCTGGTTCGCGTCCCCGGCCAAGGCGGGCGCCGCGAGGACAGCGACGCCGCAGGCGCAGAGGACGAGCAGAAGGGAGAGGCGCCGCATCCGCTCAGCCCTCCACCGGCGCGTAGCGGTGGTGCAGCATCAGGTCGTTGCCGTCGGGATCGGTGAAGAAGGCCATGTGGCAGACGCCGGTGTCGTAGATGTCGCCGGCGAACTCGACGCCCTTGGCTTCCAGTTCCTTCTGGGCGGCGGCGACGTCGCCGACGTGCAGCGCGGGGTGGGCGTTTTTCTGAGGGCTGAAGTCCATGCCGAGTTTGGCCGGCTCCCAGAGGCAGAAACAGGTGTCGCCCGCCCAGAATTCGAAGCGGCCGCGGTCGTCGGGTCGCAGCCCGAGCGTCTCGACGTAGAAAGCGCGCGAGCGCTCCGGGTCGGTGCACGGGACGCCGATGAAGTCGGTCTTGGTGATCATCGTTCCTCCTAACTGGTTCAGACGGGGCTCGCAGGTCAGGGTACGCCCGGGGCGAAGCTGAGGGACCAGACCTTGATCCCGGGGGTGGGGCGGAGGATGTGTTTATGGGCCTCGTGGTGGGGGTGCTCGGCGAGGGCGCGGAGGCCGGGGGCCGGGCCGGCGGGAACGGTGCGCCACTCGCCGTCGATCTCGACCTGCAGCTCGCCCTCTCCCTCGACGGTCGCATAGGCGCCGCCCGCTTGATAGTCGAGCGCCAGGTCGTCGCCGTCCTCGCCCGCCACCCAGGGCCGCTCCCAGGAGCCGCCGGGGAAGAGCTCGGGGGAGGGGGGGATGACGCGGGCACCGGGGCCGTCCGTCGGGCGCAGCGGCGCCATCGGCTCGGGCAGCTCCTGCAGCGCGTCGATCTCGCGCAGCTCTTCTTGAATCGCTTCCTCGGTCGCCCGGTATTCGCCCTCGCCGAAGTGGACCCAGGAGAGCGCGCCGCCGAGGCTCCAGAGGAAGAGGCTGGGCCAGCCCTCGCAGCCGTACGCGGCCCAGAGATCGTGCTCGGCGTCGATCGCGACCGGGAGCTCGAGCCCGAGCTCGGCTAGCCCCGCGGCCACCTGCTCCGGCTCGGCAGCGAAGGGGAAGCGCGGCGCCTGGACGGCGATTACGCTCAGGCCCGCCGCGCGGTAGCGACGGTGCCATTCGGCCAGGTAAGGGAGGGTGCGGACGCTGTTCAGCTGCGCGTATTCGACGAAGTGGACGAGCGCCGGCCCGCCGGCGGTCAGCGCCGGCATCGACTCCGGCTCAGTGCCGACCCAGGCGAGGCCGGTTGGCAGGTCGGGAGCGGCGATGTTGTCGCGTCCGGGACGCATCGGGGGGCGGACGTTATCCTGGCCGCCGTGACCGAGTTCGGCACGTTCCTGCTTCCGGTGCTACCGCTGCTCGGGCTGCTGGCGATGCTGCTGCTCGGCCGCTACCCCGGCTGCGAGGCGATCGTCCGCCTCTCGGAGCGGATCGCCGCCCGTCGTGGCGCGGGGCCCGGCGCCCCCGCACGCACCGCACTGCCGAAGCCGCCCCGCGCCCACGCGCCCGGCGGCGGCCTCCTGATCGCCCTCGGCCACGCCCAACGCCCGCCGCCGCTCCCCGCCTGACGCGCAAATCAGGAGTTCCGTGGTTCCTAATGCACCTATGCGGTGCAAGAGGAACCACGCAACTGATCGCGCGGTTCCTTTGTCGCTCTCAGGGCGACTAAGGAACCACGACTTGAGCGTGCGTCCCTTGAGGGGGCGAAAGGAGCGAGCATGAACACGAAAACCGCATTGATCGGCGCTGCCCTGGTGGTGGTCGCCGTGGCCCTGCTGGTCGTCCTCAGCAGTGGCGGCAGCGACGAAAGCAGCACCACCGACGCCGGCAAAGTGCCGACGATCGTCGTCAACGAAGAAGGGCACCCGGTCGGAGGGATCCAGGAACTCGTCTACCGCAAGGGCGACCGGATCCACTTCAAGGTCAAAGTGCCGTTCGAAGAAGAGGTCCACCTGCACGGCTACGACGTGATGAAGGAGGTCCCGCAGGGCGGCGGCACCGTCACCTACAACCTCCCGGCCGAAATCGAAGGCGTCTTCGAGGCCGAGCTCGAGGGCCGCAAGGAACAGATCATCGAAATGAAGGTCGAACCTTGAGCTGGCTCCCCTTCGCCCACGCGCTGGCATCCAGGCAGGACCTCCCGGTCCCTGCCTGGCTGTTCGCGTGGGCGGCCTCGATCGTCCTCATCGCCTCGTTCTTCGCGCTCTCCGCCGGCTGGCGCGAACCGAAGTTCGAGGACGAGCAGCGACGGCCGTTCGGCGAGCGCCTGTCGGACACGCTGCTGAGCCTCCCGGTGCAGGTCCTCTGCGGCGCGATCGGCGTCCTCCTGCTCGGGTTCGCGATCTACGCCGGCCTGCACGGCACCGAAGCCCCAGACCGCAACTTCGCCCTCACCTTCATCTACGTGACCGCCTGGCTCGGCTTTCCCTTCTTCTCGGCGATCCTCGGCGACCTCTTCCGTCCCTTCAACCCCTGGCGGGCGGTCGGCCGCGCCGTCGGCGGCGTCTTCGAGGCGATCGCCGGCGAGCGGCCAGCGCACCTGCCCTATCCCGAGCGGCTCGGCCGCTGGCCGGCGGCGATCGGGCTGCTCGCCGTCGTCTGGCTCGAGGTCGTCTACGGCGGCAGCGGCGGCGTCGCCGTCGGCCTCTCGCCCGAACCCGTTGCCGTCGCCGCCCTCCTCTACAGCGCCTACACGCTGGCGATGATGGCCGTCTTCGGCGTCGAGG
>JBQCCT010000265.1:0-5522 GCA_051961955.1 Solirubrobacterales bacterium | reverse complement strand
CATCCCGAACCGCTTCTGGCTGGCCGCGACCGTCGCGTTCTGACCCGCCGATCGCCCCCCCACCGCTGACGCGAAGCCTCATCCGCAATCTCCGCGACCTCGGCGCCGTAGTAACGAGGATGGGGGACGAAGTTCTGGAGGATCACCTCTTGTAGGTGGCCGTACTTCTCGTGCACTGCCGCGAGCTCTTCGAGGGAGGCGACGCGCTCGTCCTCGGTCTCTCCGATGCCAACCAATATTCCCGAGGTGAACGGGATTTTTAGCTCGCCGGCAGCTTCGATCGTTGCCAGTCGAGCCTGTGGGTGCTTGGTGGGAGAGCCGGCGTGGACGGTGTCCATCAGGCGCTCGGAAATCGACTCCAGCATCAGGCCCTGCGAAGCAGTCACCTCTCGCAGCCGCGCCAGGTCCTCCTTACCCAGCACACCGATATTCGTGTGCGGCAGCATCCCTCGCTCCAGCGCCCGTTCGCAAGCCCAGACGACGTAGCTGGTGAAGTCGTCATGGCCCCAGGTCTCGAGGCGCTCGGCGACGACCGGGTTGACCTCCGGCCGCTCCCCCGTGAGGACCAGCAGCTCCTTGGTGTTGCGCCGGACGGCTTCGTCGAGGATCTCTTCGACGCGCTCAGGCGCGTGAATGTGGGCCTGGTGCGTGGCGAAGGCGCAGTACTTGCAGTAGCACTGGCAGGTCCGGGAGAGGGAGAGGGTGAAGTTGCGGGAGAAGGTGACCCGGCGCACGACGCTCAAGCTACTGCAAGCGAAGAGCCGGCCACGTCGAGTAGCACGGCCCCGCTAACAAAAGCGCCACCCGGTTGGGTGGCGCTTTCGAAGCTCTGCCTCAGTCGGCGGGTTTGTCGCTGGTCGGGGTAGCCCGTTTCGGGACCGGGGGCCGGACGTGCTCCGGCGGTTCGGTCGGCGGCAGGCCGCCCGGCTCCAAGACGAAGCGGTAGACGGCCGCGGCCAGCAGCGAGCCGACGATCGGACCGGCCAGGTAAGGCCAGACACCGCCCCACGAGTTGCCGACCAGCGCCGGGCCAAGCCAACGGGCCGGGTTGAAGCTGCCGCCGGTCAGCGGACCGCCGACCATGACGATGAAGCCCAGGGTGGTGCCGATCACCAGCGGCGCCCACTCCTTGAAGCTCTTCTCCGAGTAGACGGCAGTGAGGATGACGAGGACGAGGACAAAGGTCCCGATCCCCTCGACAACCGCGCCGGCGAAGTTGCCGGCGAGGAGCCCGCTGACTTCGGCGGCACCGTAGTGCGTTGCGCGGCCCTCGTCGAGCAGCAGACCCTTGGTCAGCAGCGCGCCCAGAATCGCGCCGATGAACTGGACGATCATGTAGATGACCGCGTCGATCGGCTTGATGCGCCGAATCGCCAGCGCCCCGAGCGTCACCGCCGGGTTGAAGTGCCCACCGCTGACGACGCCGAACATGACGATCAGGCCGAACAATAGGAAGGCATGGACCAGGCCGACGACGGCGAAGTCCGAACCGAAGCTCGCCTGACCACCGGTCGAAACGAACAGGACGACGACACTAGTGATGAAGAAGACCAGCAGCAACGTGCCGATCAACTCAGCCAAATATGCGGCTAGACCTCTTTCCTGCACTGTTTCCTCCTCGATTCCCGTGATCAGGTAAGCGGCGGCAGTCTCTCATATTTGTCCAAATGGAATAGGTTTCCCCGCCTGATGAGACGGGTCGTTGCGCTGCTGGCGACCGTCATCGCGCTCGCCGGAGTGGCCGGCTGCGGCGGAGGCGGTGCTGAACCGGGCGCGCCGCAAGGCGCGACGCTCGTGCTCGATTTCACCCCCAACGCGGTCCACACCGGCATCTACGCCGCCCAGGCCGAGGGCTTCTACCGCGACCGCGGCGTCAACCTCAAGGTGCAGGCGCCGGGCGAATCGACCGACGCGCCGAAGCTGCTCGCCGCCGGCCGCGCCGAGTTCGCGATCCTCGACATCCACGACCTCGGGATCGCCCGCGAGCGCGGCATCGACCTGGTCGGGCTGATGCCGATCGTGCAGGCGCCGCTGGCCTCGGTGATCGCCCGCGCCGACGGTCCGGTCCGGCGTCCGCGCGAGATGGAAGGCCACCGCGTCGGCGTCACCGGCCTGCCCTCGGACGAAGCGGTGGTCGACTCCGAGGTGGAAGCCGACGGCGGTGACCCCGCCAAGGTCGACGAGGTGACGATCGGCTTCAACGCAATCGCCTCGCTGGCCGCCGGCAAGGTCGACGCCGCGACCGGCTTCTGGAACGCCGAGGCGGTGGCGCTGCGCCAGAAAGGGGTGCCGATCCGCGTCTTCAAAGTGAACGAATTCGGTGCGCCGCCCTACCCCGAGCTGGTACTGACCACTTCACGCAAGCTGGTGGAAAGCGACCCGAACCTGATCGACGCGGTCGTCGCCGCGACGCGCCGGGGATATGCGTTCACCGAGGATCACCCAGACAAAGCGCTGAGCGACCTGCTCAGCTCCGACAAGAGCCTGGAACGTGCCGATCAGGAAGCGCAGCTGAAGGTTCTGCTGCCCGATCTCGATCCGCAGCCGTTCGACCAGCAGGTTCTCAAGGAATGGGCGGCCTGGGACTACAAGCATGGCCTGCTTGAAGAACCGCTAGACGTGCAGCAAGCCTTCGACCAGAGCCGGTAGTTCGCGCGCCATTCGGGAACGCGGGACGACCAGGTCGACTCCGGCCGCCCTCGCGGCATCCCTGGTGTCGACGTCGACGTGGGAGTAGTAACCGAGGACCGGCATGCCCAGACCGACGAGTGCCTCCGGGTTCTCCACGTCTAGGTCGGCGACGATCAGGTCGATGCCTTCCCAGGAGGTCTCCTCGATCGAGGGCGAGGTGTTGACCTCGTGGCCGGCGGCAGTGAGCTGCGCCTCGACCTTGGAGCCGAGCATCAGGTCGGTAGCGATGCTGAGGATGCGGGCCACTTAGATGGCTGACTCCACGGCGAGGTGCATCTACAGCGAGCGGCGCTGGCGGAACTCTTCGCGGACGCTCTCGGGGCGACCCCACATCTGCACGACCTCGGAGCGGCCCTCGCGGACCTCGGCGACCTTCATCTCGCCGGCGACGCCTTCGGCGTCGAGCTTTTCGAGGATTCCCTTAACGGTCTCGGGGGCCGCGGCGTGACCGAAGCTTTGAGCCACCAATAGCCGCCACTGCCATTCCTGGTCCAGCGGATGCTGGTAGACCTGCGCGTTGACCTGACTGAGGGCAACAGCGGTGTCCACGTACTGCGACCCATCCTCGATCCGCAAATCGACCTCAAGGTCGGTCCAGTCCGCCGGCAGGGTCTTGAGGATCTGCTGAAAGTCGGCAGCCAGGCTCATGCTGCGAAGCGTAGTGGAGGGGCCGGGGGTGACGCCTTCGGCTGAGTGTCCGTACGGGGTCACCCCCGGCCCCTATCCGAGCGCAAGCTGCAGGAGCAGGAAGGCGTTCAGGACGATGATCAGGCCTGCCAGCACTCCTGCTATTGCAGTTAGCCACCTCGGATTGGCCAAGTCCTTCATGACGGTTTTATCGGCCGCGATCATCAGCAGGGGCACCAGCGCGAAGGGGATGCCGAACGAGAGCACGACCTGGCTGCCGACCAGGGCGTCGGTCGGGTCGAGGCCGGTCGCCAGGACCAGCAGCGCCGGAGTGAGGGTGATCGCGCGGCGCAGGAACAATGGGATCTGGCGGCGGATGAAGCCCTGCATCACCACCTGCCCCGCCATCGTCCCAACCGAGGAGGAGGCGAAGCCGGAAGCCAGCAGGGCGATGCCGAAGATCGTCGCGGCCCGGTCGGAGACCAGCTTCTGCAGCCCTTCGTAAGCGCCGTCGATCGTCTCCACGCCGGTCAAGCCGCCACCGTGGAAGAGGGCAGCGGCGACGATCATCATCGAGAGGTTGACCAGCCCGGCCAGCGAGAGCGCAATCACCACGTCGACCTTCTCGAAGCCGAGGATGCGCTTGCGCTCCTCCGGGTTGCGGCCGACGATCCGCCGCTGGGTCAGCGCCGAGTGCAGGTAGACGACGTGCGGCATCACCGTCGCGCCGATGATCCCCGTCGCCAGCAGGATGCTCTCGGTGCCGGCGAAGCCGGGGACGAAGAGGTGGTGGGCGATTTCGCCGCCGTCCGGCGCCGAGTCGAAGAGCTCGAAGATGAAGGAGCCGACGACGACGCCGACCAGCACCGTGATCCCCGCCTCCAGGCGGCGGAAGCCCATCTGCTGCAGCGCCAGGATCGTGAAGGCGCCGACGCCGGCGAGGATTCCGGCCGGGACGAGTGGGATCCCGAAGAGGAGGTTGAGGCCGAGCGCAGCGCCGACGATCTCGGCCACGTCGGTGGCCATCGCCACCAGCTCGGCCTGCAGCCAGAGACCGATCGAGGTGCGGCGGGAGAAGCGCTCGCGGCAGAGCTCGGCCAGGTTCTTGCCGGTGGCGATGCCGAGCTTCGCCGACTGGGTCTGGACCAGCATCGCGATCAGGTTGGCCGAGAGCACGACCCAAAGCAGCAGGTAACCGAACTTGGCGCCGCCGGAGATGTTGGTGGCGAAGTTGCCGGGATCGATATAGGCGACAGCGGCGATGAAGGCAGGACCGAGAAAGGGCCAGACGCGACGCAGCCCGCGCTGGTGGCCTTCGAGCGAGCGGTAGGCCGCCTCGGAGACCGCGGCCTCGCCGGGGAGGACGGCCTCGGGGCCGGTCTGAGCGCGCCCGCGCAGGTCCTCGATGACCGCTTCGCCCGGCGGTGGGGGCGGCTTCACCGTTCGCTCCCCCACGCGGGCGGCATCAGGTCGGGGCCGGGGATCGGCGTCCCGTGCGGGTCGTGGCGCGGTTCGCCGAGCTTGGCGGCGATCAGCGCCTCCAGCTCCTCGGAGATGTAGTGCTCGAGCACCTCCGCCTCCTCGTGCACCCGGTCCTCCGGCATCCCCAATGCCTCCGCCAGGTAGGCCTCGATCAGCCGATGGTGGCGGATCACCTCCAAGGCCACCTTCTCCCCCGCCGGGGTCAGGCTCACACCCTTGTAAGGGACGTGCTCGACGAGGCCGAGCTCGGCCAGCTTTTTCAGCATCGAGGTAGCGGTCGCCGGGGTGACGCCGAGCCGCTGCGCCACCTCGCCGTTCAGCACCAGGCCGTCGCGCTCCTGGGAGATCGCGTAGATCGTCTTCGCGTAGTCCTCTATCGCCTGCGAATTAGACACGTCTAAATCTGATTTTGACACATCTAAAAGCCGGATTCCTAGGAGGGCTTGGCGAAACTCGCGTATGCGATCTGGCGCCGCCGCCAGGCGCGTGCGGGGGTTTTGCCAAGCCCTTCTAGAATCGGCGTATGACCGATGCCCTGATCGAGCTCGACGCGCAGTACCGACAGCTGCGGGAGGAATGCGGGCTGACCGGTGGAGAGTGGCGCGAGCTGGCCGCCTTCTGGACGACGCCGGGGTTTTGCCGCGAGCGAATGCATCTGTTCGCGGCCGAAGGAGTCGTCCGGGGCGACGCCGCGCCGGCGCCGGACGAGGAGCTCGAGCTCG
>JBQCCT010000264.1:0-13613 GCA_051961955.1 Solirubrobacterales bacterium | reverse complement strand
TCGCCGGTCTTGTAGTCGATCAGCTCGTAGTCGCCGTCGGGCAGCTGGTCGACGCGGTCGACGCGGCCGCGGACGTGGTGCGGGCCGACCTTGAAGTCGAACTTCCGCTCCAGCCAGACCGGCTCGCCCTCGGCCGTCCGCTCGCGCTCCCAGTAGCGGCGCAGCGCCTCGCGGGCGCGCTCGCGGTACTGCAGCTCGTCGTCGCTGGAGCCGAAGCCGGTGCGCCGCCAGCCCGCCTCGAAGAGCCGGTTCAGCTCGCGCAGCCCGTCCTCGGGCTCGGCCGGCGGCTCCTTGTGGAAGCGCTCGAGGACGTTGTGGAAGAGGATCCCGAAGCGCTGGTTGATCGTCGGCTCCTGCGGGATGCCGAAGACCCGCGCGAACTTGTACTTGAGCGGGCAGGTGAGGTAGAGCGAGAGGTCCGAAGCCGAGAGGCTGAGCATTCCGTCGCCCCGCCGCGGCAGGAAGGCGGCCAGCGAGGGCTCCTCCCGGGCTGCGACCAACTCCAGCCGTCGCCCCCGCTCGTGCTCGGAGTCGAGCAGGTAGGCGTCGAGCGAGGAGGCGTCGAGCTCGGCCTGCTGCTCCGGCGTTGCGACCTGCCGCAGCAGCCCGTTGACCGCCGCGATCGCCTCTGCCGTCGGCTCGTCCCCCGGCCGCTGCGCCAGCGCCGCCAACTTCAGCAGCTCCAGATAACGGGCGATCGCCCGGTTGACGTCGAGCGCGGTGTCGAGTCGCGGCTCGGAAAGCTCGCGCCCCGCCCGCCAGGAGTCCTCGAGCACCTGCTCGCGCAGCGCCCGGTAGGTCGCGTGCAGCCCCTCGGCCGGGCCGAACAGCTCCTCCTCGTGCGCCTCCTCCAAGGCGCCGGACTCCCCCTCCGGCTCGCCTGCAGCAGCGGCCGCCAGCACCTGCTCGTAGTAGCGAGAGGGGTGGGGGGTCTCACCGGCCTCATTCCGCTCCAGCCGCGAGAGCACCAGGCCGCTGCGCGCCGGCCAGCCGATCCGCTCCCAGTCGTGCTCCGCCTCCATCCCCAGCACGAAGACGTGGTCGAAGCCGAGCCCCTTGACCGCGTCGGCGGCCATCCCCCGCACCGCCCCCGGCGGGAGCGGCTCCTCTGCTTCCTCCGCTTCGGCGCCGGCCACGGCCACAGCGCTGAGGTCGGCGACGAAGCCGCGGTTGGAGCCGTGCGGTTCGCGCCGCGTCCAGGCAGTGGCCAGCTCGGCCAGGCGCGAGAGCCCGAGCAGCCGCTCCGCCACCTCCGGCTGGGCGGCGAAGAGGCGCTGCCGCCGCAGGCCGACCTGCTCGATCAACCGCCGCACGAAGACGTCGGCGCGCCGTTCCTCCATCACCGCGGCGGCGCCGTTGTAGAGCTTGAGGAAGGTGCCGATCCGCTCCCGCGCCTCGGGCTGGAATTGAGGGCTGTCGAGCGCTGCCTCGGAGGCGGCGACGAGGTCGAGCTTGCGCCGCCGCGCGATCGTCGTCAGCCGCGCCAGGTCGCCGGAGCGCAGCTCGACCGGCGGCCGGGTCAGCGCCCGCGCCGCCGCCGCCGAGTCGTCGGGGTCGGCCAGCACCCGCAGCCAGGCGATTGCGTCGCGCACCTCCGGCCGCTGGAACAGCGCCGCCGGCCCGGCGAGGTGGAAGGGGATGCCGCGCTCCTCCATCGCCGCTGCGACCGCACCGCCCTTGGCGGCCGGATCGGCGACGAGCACGCAGATCTCATCCGGCGCCGTCCCCGCAGCGACCAGCTGCTCGACTGCACGCGCGGTCGCCTGCGCCTGCGCCCGCTCGTTCGCGCAGCGCCAGAAGGAGATCTCGGGATCGCGGAAGCGCTCCTCAAGCGCCACCGTCTCGCCCTCGGGGTGGAGCCCGCGGTACCACTGCTCCGCCTCGCCGCCCTCCAGGACAAAGAGCTGGTTCGGGTTGTCGAGGGCCAGCGACTCGACCAGCGCCAGCTGCGCTGGGCTCGCCTCCTCCAGCTCGTCGACCATCAGGTAGCGGAAGCGCTCGGCGAGCTGCCGCCGCACGTCCGGGCGCTCGACCAGCAGGCAGTCGAGGGCGAGGAAGACGTCACCGCGGTCGAGACTTCCGGTCTCGGCGAGGATGCGGTCGTGGGCGGCGTAGAGGTCGGCGAACTCGAGCTCGCGCCGCAGCGCCTCGCGGCGCGCCTCGTCCTCGGCGGTCGCCTCCCGCGCCCGTTCCGAAAGCGTCGTCGCGCCGACCCGTTCGGCCTTCAGCCCGTCGATCCGCGCCAGCAGCCGCGCCAGCAGCCCAGCCGGGTTGCCGCGGATCTCGTGCCGGCGCAGCGGCAGCTCGTCGAGCCGGTCGAGCAGCATCGCCAGCCGCTCGGCTCGGCCGAGCACGTCGAAGAAGGGGTCGAGCCCCGCCTCCTCGGGGTGCTCGCGAAGGAGGCGCTCGCCGATCGCGTCCCAGCCGCCGACCCAGAGCTCCTCGAAAGGTCCCGGGACGAGCGCCTCGCAACGCTCGCGCAGCCGAGCCGCGGTGGCCTGGCCGGAGGCGATCAGCAGCACCTGCTCGGGGCGGGTGCCGGTGGCGACGAAGTGCGCCAGGCGCTGGGCCAGCAGCTCGGTCTTGCCGGTGCCGGGCGGTCCCAGCACCAGGAGCGGGCCGTCCCCATGCTCGATCGCGCGCTCGCGCGGAGAGTCGAGCTGCGCGGTGGTGGGACCGTCCTGGGGCATCGGCCAACCGTAGCGCTCCGGCGACCTTTATCTAGCATCTGGCCGATGGACGTCCTGCAAGCGGACTGGCCGGGGATCTGCCGTCGCATCGTCGCCGCCCAGCGGCCGATCTTCGCCGCGGCGAGGACGAGCGAGGAGCGCACCGTCTACGAAGGCATCGGCGAGGGCGGCGACCGCACCCTCGCGATCGACCGCCGCGCCGAGGACGCGGTCTTCGCCGAGCTCGAGAAGCTGGCTGCCGAGGGCGCCTCCTTCGTCGCCGTCTCCGAGGAGCGGGGCGAAGTCGAGCTCGGCGGCGGGGGGGAGAGCCGGGTGGTGATCGACCCGATCGACGGCTCACTCAACGCGCGCCGCACGATCCCCTCCTTCGCCGTCTCGATCGCGGTCGCCTCCGGCCCCTCGATGGCCGACGTCGAGTTCGGCTTCGTCCACGACTTCGGCGCCGGCGAGGAGTTCATCGCCTGGCGTGGGGAGGGCGCGCAGCTGAACGGCGCCCCGGCCCGGGTCGCCCCCGCGAGGGAGCGGCTGGAGGTGGTCGGTCTCGAGTCGGCCGAGCCGGAGTGGTCGCTGCCGGTGCTGGAGGCGCTGAGCGGCAAGGTCTTCCGCCTGCGGGTGGTGGGGGCGATCGCGATCTCCGCCGCCTACGTCGCCGCCGGCCGCTTTGACGCGATGCTGAGCTTGCGCAACTGCCGCTCGGTCGATGCCGCCGCGGCGCAGCTGATCGTGCGCGAGGCGGGCGGGGCCATCGCCTTTGGCGAGGGAGGGCTTTTTGAGGCGCGACTCGACCTCGACTCGCGCTATCCGATCGCCGCCGCCAGCAGCGAGGCGGGCCTCGCCACCGTCCGCTCAGCCCAGCTGGCCAGCGCCGCGTAACCATCGTTTGCAGGAGGTTTACAAACGTGTGTTCGCTGGAACATATGTTCGTTAGACTCGGAGCTGTCCGAGACTCCCCAATCGAGACTGAAGAGGTGTTTCAACTCATGCCAACGCCAAGCAATGGCACGCAATCGAAAACCCAGGCGAAACGCGCCACCACCGAAGCGAAAAAATCCGCGGCCAAGACCGCGAGCGCTTCTAAGCGCGCCGCCAGCAAGACCGCCGCGGCCGAGAAGAACCAGGTCCAGGCTGTGGTCGAGACCGTCGTCGACTTCCCCGTCGGCGCCGTCCTCACCGTCAGCGACCGGGTCGGCGAGCTGGTCGATCCCTGGACCGATCGCAGCAAGGCCGAGAAACAGATCAAGAGCTACCGCACCCAGCTGCGGAAATCGCTGAAACGGACCGAGCGTCGCGGCTCCACCGCCCGCCGGCGGGCCGCCACCGAGGCCCGCAAGACCCGCAACCGGGTCGAGCGCGAGGCGCGCCGCCGCCAGCGCACGGTCGAGACGACCCTGCAGCGCAACCGCACCGAGGTCGAGCAGCGGGTCCGCCGCGCGATCGAGGTTCCGACCACCCGCGCTCAGGATTTCGTCGGCGCGGTGTCGGATCAGCTGTCGGCACTTCGGTAAGCGCCGACCAGATCACAGCAGTACCGACCGCCCCGGCTCTCCGGGGCGGTCGTCGTTTCAGCGCCCGGTGACTATCACCGGCCGGGAGGCGCCCGTGGCGTAGGGCCAACCCTCCTGGGCGGGGACCACGGCGCGGAACTGGAAGTGAACGCCGCGGCTGTCGTCGTCGCTGAACCGGTAGGCGTAACGGAAGCGGCCGTCGGCGCCGGTCGTGACGGTGCGGAACTCGCTCCATCCGGCGCCGGGGTAGCGGAACTGCAGTTCCACCGATCTGCCTTTTGCGGTCTTGGCGCCGAGGTGGGCGACGCGGCCGCTGAAGACGACGGGAGCGCCGCCTATCCGGGCGAGGGCGGTCGAGACGCGCAAGCGCGCGGCGCCGCGGACCGCCAGGCGCGCGCCCGCTCCTGCGATGCGAGTCAAGGTGCGGCTGCCGGCGAAGCCTGCGCTCACCTGCCGGCTCGGCCCCGGCGGAAGGCGCAGGGAGAAGCTGCCGTCTGCCTGCGTCCGCACGACGGTTGCCCGGCTCGTCGGCGCCGAGCCGGCGGCGAAGGTCTCGGTCACCGTCACCTCGGCGCCGTTGACCGGGGTGCCTGCCACCGTCCGCAGCTGGCCTCTGTAGGCGACGCCCCTTCCACAGCGGATCTGCTTCGCCGCCCGCCACCCGTGCGGTTTGGCGCCGAAGCCGGCGCTGATAGCGACCGGCGTCTTCAGCGGGCTAGGCAGGACCATCTTCGCGCCGTCGCCGCGCAGCGTCCCAGCGGCTTCGTTGCCGGCGAGGTCATAACCGACCGCGCGGAACTCGTAATTCCCCGGCGGGTAGGAGTCGGAGTCCCAATGGGCGACAAGGCGTCCGCTGGCGACTTCGGTCGGCAGCTCCTCGAAACGGGTGCCGGAGCCGAGCGGCCGCACCGCGATCGAGCCGTGTTGCCCACTCGGCCCAGAGAGTGGGTCGGTAACCGTGGCTTCGATCCGCTCGGGTTCGGCCGGGTTCTGCCGCGCTGCGAAGGCGACCGCGGGCGGCTCTTCGTCGATCTTCACCGTCGCCTGTTCCGGCGCGGGCGCCCCGGCCTGGCCGTCGCCGACGTTGCCGGCGACGTCGCGCCCGTAGAAGGAGAGCCGGTGGATGCCGCTGCCGCGGACCCAGGCCGAGGCGTGATCGCCGGCGTGGGCGATGAGGTCGCCGTCGACCGCGATCGCCGTGAACGGGCTGCCCCCTTGTGAGGGGTCCATCCCCGAGAGCGCATCGGTGGCGACGGCGGTGACCAGGAGCGCCTTGTTCGACCAGCCCGTCGGTGGGTCTTCGAGGGTGGTGAGAGGAGGGGTCGCGTCGACCCACACTTCGGCGCTTTCGATTGGCGAGGGGATCCCGGAGCCGGAGACCGCAACGACGCGGACCGCGTTGAGCCCCTCTGGCAGGACGCCCAGCGAGAGCGAGTCGTCTTCGATGCCGCCGGGCAGGTCCGTCTCTTCCGGATCGCACCAGGAGATTTCCGCGCAGGGAGGAACGAGATCCCCGCGGTCGACCGCGAGCGCGTAGCCGCGGATGCCGGAGAGGGGATACGGGGCGGAGGGATGGTCGATCTGGACCGTCACCGGTTTGCCGCCGCTTACCCAGCCGACTGGAGCCTGTGGCGCCGCCGGCGATGGTGCGGCGTCGTCGAAGCGCAGGCTCACGGTCACGGCAGGTCCCGGTTCGCCATCGGCGTTCTCGAGCCAGGCTTCCGCCGTGTAGATGCCAGGGGCCGACAGCACGGAGAGGTAGAGCTCGCGCTTGGCCTCGGTCTCCCGGACTGGGCCCCCGATCGGGCGCCCCTGCGGATCGTAGAGTTGGTAGACGACCGCCCCCGGCGACGCCACCGCAGAGGGTTCCTGGGTCCAGTCGAGGTGAAACAACGGGCGCGCGTGCCAGGTGGTTTCGCCGCCCTGGACACTTACGTCGGTCATCCACAACAGCGGTCGGTGGGCGCGCGCGTCCGCGGTGAGCGCGCAGAGGCCGGCGAGCGTCACCGTGAGCAGCGCAGCCAGTTTCAGGACCCCGATCTTCACGGCCCGAACTCCCCTGCTGGGCTACCGCTTTCGCTTGCGGTTGGTGCCGGCCCCGGCTCTGGGAGAGGGGGAGGGGCGTATTCGACGGCGCCGGAGTCGGCGGCAGTGGCTTCGGTCGCAACCGACTCGGTTTCTTCCGGAGCCTGCTGGTGCTGCGGCTTTGGCTGGGGTTCTACGGTAACCGGCTCCGGCGCTGGCGCCGGCTCCGGCTCCGCGGGCGTCGTCACTTCATGGGCCGGGACGGCGCCGCCGTGGCGCTGTACCCGCGATGCCTGGTCATGCTGGGCCGGCGGCGTCGGCACGAGGCCGGTCGCGACGCAGGCCGCCGCCCCGCCGGCGGTGCCGATGCAGACAGCGGCGACCTTGGCGAAGGTGGCGATTCCCATCCCGCCCGAGCCGCTGCCAGCCGCGACTTGGGAGACGGCGTTGCCGTCGCCTCCCCGGAAACGGCCCGCCCATTCGCCAAGAGCGTCCTGGGCCCGCTCCCACGGCGAGCGGTCCAGCGGCACGGTCGGCGCCAGCGCCGCGGCGGCCGCCGGCGCGGCCCGGTAGGCGCGCAGAGTCGCCCGGCAGTGGGCGCAAGCCCGCAGGTGCTCGCGCAGCTCGGCGACCTCCTCAGCCTGCGCCTGACCGTCGCAAAAAGCCGAGATCAGCGGTTGCAGTTCGACGCACCGCTGCCCCGCTTCGCTGCGCGAGATCAGCTTGCGAAACCGCTCCCGTCCCTCCGCCAGGCAGCGGTTGATTTTGGTCTGGCTGAAGCCGGTGATCTGCTCGATCTCAACGTACGAATAGCCCTCGGCGAGCAGCGTCAGAGCCCGCAGCTCCTGCGGCTTCAGCGCTTGCAGCGCCTCGCGACTGCGGGCGATCGCTTCCCGTCGCTCCACTCGTTCTGGCGGTCCGTCCCCCTCGGCGGGGAGGAGGGAGACCCAGTCCTCGCAGCCGGGCTCGGAGGCCAGCAGCGCAGGGTCGACGAGGGTCCGTTCACGGTCGCGCCGAATCGCCAGTGCCTTGTGTTTAAGGACGGTCTGCGTCCACTTGAGCAACTCGCGCGGGTCTTCGCTGGGGGCATCGCGGAGCAGGAGCTCCAGCGCGTGCTGCAGTGCGTCCTCGGCGTCCTCGGCGCAGAGCGAATAGCGGCGCGCAACTCGTCGCAAAGTCGCCTCGTTTCGAGCGAAAGTCTCCACAGCCGCCCGCTTGCGCGCGCCAGTTTTCACCGCTGCTCTCCCCCTGCCGCTTTAGATTTCTGCATCGGACATTTGCAGCGTTAGGTCTGGATGGAGCCGTTTTCTCCCCCCACCTGGACGGATTCCTCAAAGCGAAAGCTCGGAAATTGCAGCCAGAACCGGAAGAACGTCCAGGCGAGGTCGCCCGCTAGGATCGCCCCGTGAGCACTTGCGTAGTCACCGGCGGCGCCGGCTTCCTCGGTTCCCACCTCTGCGAGCGTCTGCTCGGGGATGGGCACCGGGTGATCTGCATCGACAACCTCGAGACGGGGTCGCTGGAGAACATCGCTCACATCCGTGACGATGCGTTCGAGTTCCGCAACATCGACATCACGGAGAAGGTCGAGATCCCCGAGGCGGTCGACTTCGTCTACCACCTCGCCTCGCCGGCGAGCCCGATCGACTACCTGCGGCTGCCGCTGCACACGCTCAAGGTCGGCTCGCACGGGACCCACCACATGCTGGGGGTGGCCAAGTTCAAGCGCGCTCGCTTCCTGATCGCCTCGACCAGCGAGGTCTACGGCGACCCTGAGGTCCACCCGCAGAAGGAGGACTACTGGGGACACGTCAACCCGATCGGCCCGCGCGGCGTCTACGACGAGGCCAAGCGCTACGCCGAGGCGCTGACGATGGCCTATCACCGCCAGCAGGGCCTCGACACGGCGATCGTCCGCATCTTCAATACCTACGGACCGCGGATGCGCGCCCACGACGGCCGCGCGATCCCGACCTTCCTGCGCCAGGCGCTGCAGGACCGGCCGCTGACCGTCTTCGGTGACGGCAGCCAGACCCGCAGCTTCTGCTATGTCGACGACTTGATCGACGGCATCGTCCGCCTCGCCGAGTCCGACGTCCACCTGCCGGTCAACATTGGCAACCCGGACGAGTTCACCTTGTTGGAGCTGGCGAAGACGGTGATCGAGGTGACCGCCTCGCGCTCGGAGATCGTCTACGAGGCGCTGCCCACCGACGACCCCAAGCAGCGCCGCCCCGACATTGGCCGCGCCCGCGACCTGCTCGGCTGGGAACCGACGATCGACCTGACCGAGGGCCTGCGACGGACGATCGACCGCTCCGGCGTCGAGCGTCTAGTCGGCGCTTCGGACTAGCGCGCCGGGTGAGCGACCCTCTCCCGGCACAGCTCGCTATGGCTCGCTGTTGAGTGCCTGGAGAGGATCGCTCTCCAGGCGCGCCAACCCGCGCTAGTCAAACGAAAAGGGGCGGCCCGGAGGCCGCCCCTTTCGCACGACGGGCGTCTTGGTGACTACTGCGTCTGGGCGGTGAAGGAGAACGTGCCCAGTGGGTTGCCGGCGGCGATGTGGTCTTTTTCCACTCGTTTTTCGGCTGCTTCCTTGGCTTTCGCTTTGGCGAATTCCTGTTCGGCCGGTTCTTTGCATTCTTCCGGCAGCGCTTCGCACGTAGCTTTGAAAGCACCGGCTTCGTAGTAGGCCTGGTAGACCTTGACGAAGCCCTCCAGCACTTCAGCCGAGATCGGCTGCAGCGTCGCCTGGGCGTTTTTCACGGTGATCTGTCGGTTGGTCACGTCGGTGCTGATCGTGGCGCCCGTGAGAGTCAGATCGGCGATCGAGCTGCGCCCGAGGTTGCCGAGGTTGAGTTTTTCACTGGCGTTCGATTTGGCGACTACTTCGACCGAGATGGTGTGAGCCGAGAGGTCGACGTAGAAGTTGCCCAGCGTGATTTCCGTTTCCAGCGCACTGCTCGGTCCGGTCGGCAGTTTCTGCGAGAGCAGGAGACCACCGATGGTCTGGACCTGGCCAGCCGTCGCGGTCGGAGCGATGCTGCCGCCGCTGATCGGGAGTTCGTAGTTGCCGAGACCTTTTTCGGTGGTCGGGGCAATGACTTTCGCTTCGGTTTCGACGTCTTTCAGCTTCGCCAGCAGTTCTTTGTTGGCGTCGAAGCTGACGTTGCCGCCAGGAACGATCGTCACCGTCGCCGGCTGCTCTTCAGCCACCGCGGAGGCGATCAGCTTGTTGCCCTTGAAGGCTTTGGTGCCGAGCTTCTTGTTCAGCTTTTTAGCGGCCGTGTTGGTCAACTTCATCTTTTTGATCACGGTCGAAACGCCGAAGCCGGCCCGGGTAAAGGTCCAACCGCCGACGGTGGTGATTTTCACCTTCTTGCCGGCAACCTTGCCGAAGAGGCCCTTTTTGATCGTGTTGAGGGTGAGGCCCTTAACCGGGGCGCTCTTCTTGCCGTGCTTGAACTTGAGGCCGCCACCGAGGTTCAGGGTCCCCTGACCGTTGGTCGGGTCCAGTTCACCGCCGGTGACCTTGAAGGTCAGTTTGTTGCCTTTGACCTTGGCGGAGCCGATCTTGCTGATCTTGACTCCAGCCTTCTTCAGCGACTTCACGAAGCCGCTCTTGAGGGTGATGGTGGCAGAGCCACTCGCGACCGGATCGGGCGCGGCAGAGGCGAAGGGAGCGAACGCCAGCAGCGCGAACAGCGCAGCCGCCAAAATCGCGGCGGACAGCCTTACTCCCCGAGCCATCCGTGGCTGGGTTGCTTCAGTCATATGGATATATACCTCCGTTGTTGCCGCCCCCTGCTTGTCCCTTTCGGGCGACGTACGGCAGTTGATTTTGTAGACAGGTTATTCCGGGACTTCCATGTTTACAACCCGGCTGGGCGGCGAAGGTTCCGGTGCCTGCCGCGGTCGTGCCGGCAAGCATTCGAGGCTGCTGCCCCAATATCCTGCTCTGGATGGCGATTAGCGACGGCTCCGGGGCCCAGGAGGCCCACCGCACGATCGCGCCTGTGGTCGGGCCCGACGACGAGCGCGTCTTCACCGACTCCGGGATCGAGATCAAGTCCCTCTATGACGAGGGCGACGTCGCTTCCGGCCTCGAGGAACGCCTCGGCGAGCCTGGGCAGCCACCCTTCACCCGCGGCATCCACGAGGGGATGTACCGGGATCGGCTCTGGACGATGCGCCAGTACGCCGGCTTCGCGACGCCGGAAGACACCAACGAGCGCTACCGCTACCTGATCGAGCACGGCTCGACTGGGCTCTCGATGGCCTTCGACCTGCCGACCCAGCTCGGCCGCGACTCCGACGACCCGCTCTGCGAGGGCGAGGTCGGCCGCACCGGCGTGCCGATCGACACGATCGAGGACATGCGGATCTGCTTCGACCAGATCCCGCTCGACCAGGTCTCGACCTCGATGACGATCAACGCCCCGGCGGCGATCCTGCTGCTGCTCTACGAGCTGGTCGGCGAGGAGCAGGGGGTGCCCTCGGAGAAGCTGCGCGGCACCGTCCAGAACGACGTGCTGAAGGAGTACATGGCCCGCGGCAACTACATCTACCCGCCGGAGCCGACCATGCGTCTCACCACCGACATCTTCGAGTACTGCCGCGAGAACGTGCCGAAATGGAACACGATCTCGATCTCCGGCTACCACATCCGCGAGAAGGGCTGCTCGGCCGTGCAGGAGGTCGCGTTCACCCTCTCCAACGCGATCGCCTACGTCGAAGCGGCGCTGGAGCGGGGGCTGAAGATCGACGAGTTCGCGCCGCGGCTGGCCTTCTTCTTCAACGGCCACAACAACGTCTTCCAGGAGATCGCCAAGTTCCGCGCGGTGCGGCGTATGTGGGCGAAGATCGTCGCCGAGCGCTTCGGGGCCGAAAACGAGAGCTCGATGAAAATCCGCTTCCACACCCAGACGGGCGGGGTGACGCTGCAGGCCCAGCAGCCCGAGGTCAACATCATCCGGGTCGCCCTGCAGGGCTTCGCCGCCGTCTGCGGCGGCACCCAGTCGCTGCACACCAACGGCTTCGACGAGGCGCTGGCGCTGCCGACCGAGCGCTCGGCCCGGATCGCCCTGCGCACCCAGCAGGTGATCGCGTATGAGTCCGGCGCTGCCGACACCGTCGACCCCTTCGCCGGCTCCTACTTCGTCGAGTCGCTGACCGACGAGGTCGAAACGCGCGCCTGGGAGCTGATGGAGAAGGTCGAGGAGCTGGGCGGCTCGGTCGAGGCGCTGGAGTTCATGCAGCGCGAGATCGAGGAGTCGGCGCTCTCCTACCACGAGCGCTACAAGACCGGCCAGGACATCATCGTCGGCGTCAACAAGTTCGTCACCGACCAGGTCGACGACGTCGACATCCTCAAGGTCGACCCCGAGTCCGAGCAGCGCCAGCTGGCCCGCCTGCGGGCCTTCAAGGAGAACCGCGACCAGGCCGAGGTCGAGACCAGGCTCGAGTCCCTGCGCGACGTCGCCCGCGGCGACGGCAACCTGCTCCACCCGATCCGCGCCGCCCTCAAAGCCAAGGCCTCGATCGGCGAGGTCTGCGGCGCCATGCGCGAGGTCTTCGGCGAATACAAGGGCGGCGCCTTCTTCTAGGCGCGCATCCGATTTTTGGCACAGCCGGCTGTGTTCAAAGTCGGATGCGTTGACGGAGCAGCGTGATGGTTTTCGTGAGAGCACCACGGACCCGGCTTGGTTCGTAGCGCACCTCGTAGTGCGTGAAGCGAAGCGGGGTCATTCCAGCCATCACGTGGGCGCGGTCGCGGCGTGCGTCGCGCATCTGAGCAGAGGGCGTGCGGTGATAGCGGAGGCCGTCCGTCTCCACGACCAATCCCAAATCGGGCCAGAAGAAATCGACCTCGAAGTCGTTGACGCGCTGTTTGCTGAGCGGGGTCGGCAGTTGCGCCCTCCTCACGATCCGGCGGAAGTAGATCTCCAAGTCCGAGTCGGAGAGCTGGAAAAAGAGCTCGTCAAGCAGGTGCCGGAGTGGCCGCACTCCTATTTGGTTGCCATACCGGGCTAGTTCCTCACGAAGGGTTTCCGGGTCGATCAGGTCGCGCTTGTCCGCGTCGTTGACCGCCCGCTCGAGGGCGAGCGGCTCGAGTTCCGTCGCCAGGTCTAGAAGCGTCTGGATTGGCGACATGACGGGAATGTCGTCCCGGACCAAGACGTCCCTCGCGGACAGAGTTGGCCGACCCCGAAATAGGATGCCCGGCCGGTGCAGTTCACAGCGCCGTCGCACGCTGACGTCGATGTGGCTGGGCTGCTCCTTGCCTATCTCCCAGAGCGCGGCGGCGCTCCGGTGACTTAAGGCCGCGCCCTCCCCGCCTGCCAGTACGGCTGCCATCCATCGCCGTTTCTCGTTGAGTGCCGGCCAACCCACCGCGTAAACGCCGGGGCTCACGGGAAAGAGCCGACCTCGCTCGACTCGGTGCTGAATTGAGCGCCGACCGAAGCCCAGCGCCAGCAGCTGCTGTCGCGTGACGATTCCATGCTGCCGTGCGGCCAGGTGCCACGCCTGCGCGCTCCGCGTATCCGATTCTCGACCCACTCTGCTGTGTCAAGAATCGGATGGGCGAGTCTCTCCCCCTGAACAGTCCTTCCCAGGCACCACAGCGAGGGAGGAACGCGCTCTTTGCGGTGGAAGCGGAGGGCATGATCGAGGTCTCGCGGACGTTGATGAAGTCCGAGCCGGAGCTGGCGGAGCTGATTGCCAGCGTCGAAGGCGTCGAGGTGACAATGGCCGAGAAGGGCTTTGGGACGCGGGTGGAGCTGCGCGCCGCCGAGGAGTCCGGCCTGGGCCTGGCCGACCTCGAAGCTGTGCTGGATCGGCTGGCAGAGCCGCAGCGGCGGCCGTTCAGCTGAGCGGGGCCGGCTGCACCGCCTGCCGGGGGACGCCGCGGACCCGGCGCAAATAGAATGCCGCGGCCCGCTCGCAAGCCACCTGGCGGGCGCCGATCAGCGATGCGTGAGAGAAACCCGGAAACCCACGAGGAGAAGCTCGCCTACCTGCGGGAGCTGCGCGAGGCGGCGGTCCACTCGGCCTCCGAGGCGGCGGTCGAGAAGCAGCACGCGAAGGGCAAGCTGACCGCCCGCGAGCGGATCGAGAAGCTGCTCGACCCCGGCTCCTTCGAGGAGCTCGACACCTTCGTCCGCCACCGCACCTACGACTTCGAGATGCAGAAGAACCGTCCCTGGGGCGACGCCGTCGTCACCGGGCACGGGACGATCGAGGGGCGCACGGTCTTCGTCTTCAGCCAGGACTTCACCGTGTTCGGCGGCTCGCTGGGCGAGGTCATGGCCGAGAAGATGTGCAAGATCATGGACCTGGCGGCCAAGATCGGCTGCCCCGTGATCGGCATCAACGACTCCGGCGGCGCGCG
>JBQCCT010000263.1:0-23400 GCA_051961955.1 Solirubrobacterales bacterium | reverse complement strand
CGGCACGGCGAGCCGCTTGCTGCGGCGCCGCCCGCGGGTGAGGTGCCGGCCGCCTCCGGTGCCTGCCTCGCGATCCCACTTGCCGCCTGGCACCGGATCGGCGGCTTTCCGGAGCGGTTCTTCATGTACCACGAGGACGTCGACCTCTCGGTCCGGCTGCGGCTGGCTGGCGGGGTGGTGGGGATCGAGCCCAGCGCCGTCGTCGCCCACGACTACGAGTTCGGCGCCAACGGCGACAAGTGGCGCTGGCTCGAGCGCAATCGCCTCGCCTTCCTTGTCCGCACCTACCCTGCTTCGCTGCTCATGCTGCTGGCCCCGGTCCTGTTGGCAACCGAGCTCGCCCTCCTCTTCGTCTCCGCCGCGGGAGGCTGGGGGAGGCAGAAGCTCACCGCCAATTTCGAAGCCCTGCGCTGGCTGCCCCGCCTGCTTCGCGAGCGCCGGTCGATCCAACGCCAACGTGCCATCTCTGCCGCCGAGTTCGCCTCCCGGTTGACCCCCGACCTCGACTCGCCCCTGATCTCAACGGCAGCCCGCTCGCTTCCCGCGCGTCTTGCTTTGCGCACCTACTGGCGCGCAGTCCGTCTGCTGCTGCGCTGACGGATCTCGACACACCCTGCTGTGCCAAAAGTCGGAAGCGTTAGTTCGACTGGTTGGTCGGCCTGATCAAAATCTCGTTGACGTCTACGCCCTCGGGTTGTTCGTGGGCTTAGACGACGGCGCGGGCGATGTCGTCGTCTTGGAGGGCCGATTTGCCGGGGCGGTTGTCGAAGAAGGGGGTGTCGACCATGCCGGGCTCGATCAGGGTGACGCGGATGGCGTGGTTGTCGTGCATCTGGCGCAGCTCCTGGCGCAGGGACTCGCCGATCGCCGTTGCCGCCCACTTGGTCGCCGAGTAGAGCGAGCCGGGCAGGGCACGCCGGCCGGCCACGGAGCTGGTGATGAGAAAGTGGCCGTCGCCGCGCTCCAGCAGGTGGGGGAGGGTGGCGCGGATCGTCAGCGCCACGCCGTAGACGTTGGTCAGGACCATCGAGCGCCAGTGCTCGACCGACTCCTCGAGGAAGCCGCGGGTCGCGCCGAAGCCGGCGTTGGCGAAGACCGCGTCGATGCGGCCGAAGCGCTCCAGCGCCGTTGCCGCCAGCGCCTGCACCTCGTCCCACTCGGTGACGTCGCAGCGCACCGCGATCGCCCGCTCCTCGCCGCCGAGCTCCGCCGCCAGCGCTTTCAGCTCCTCCAGCCGCCGCGCCGCCAGCACCAGGCGGTACTTCGAGGCCGCCGCCGCTCGCGCGGTGGCGGCGCCGATGCCGCTGCTGGCGCCGGTGATCAGGAGGACGGGGTCGTCGGCCACGCCGTGATTCTCCCATGCCGCCGGATTGCGATAATCCCGAATTGCCTGTGGACCCTCAGCGGAAGCGGAAGATTCGGCTCGTCGCCGCGCTCAGCGTGGCGGTGCTGCTCTCGGTGGCGCTCATCTACACCTCGTTCGCGGCCTCGACCGAGGCGAAGCAGCCCTCGGAACTGATCGGCGCCGCCCCCGGCACCAGCTACGAGATGACCGGCAAGGTCGTCAAGGGATCGATCCGCCACGTCGGCAACGGCATCGCCTTCCGGGTCGTCGACCGCGACGGCACCGGCAAGCCACTGCCGGTCACTTATAAGGGCACCGTCCCCGACCCCTTCCGCGGCGGCCGCGAGATCGTCCTCACCGGCAGCGTCCAGAGCGGCACCTTCGTCGGAGAACCGGAAACCCTGATCACCAAGTGCCCGTCGAAGTTCACGACTAAGAATGGCTAGCCTCGGTAGCGCCCTGTTGGGCCTCGCGTTCCTCACCGCGCTCGCGGCGGGCACCCTGGCGCTCCTCGGGCGCAACGGCGACCGCCGCTGGATCAAGCCCTCCCGCCTAGTCGTCTACGCCTTCTGCGTCCTGCTCACCGCCTGCGTGGTGATCATCGAGTTGGCCTTCGCCAACAACGACTTCAGCTTCAAAATCGTCCAGGAACACTCCTCGATCGAGACGCCGGCCTTCTACAAGATGGCGGCGATGTGGTCGAGCCAGGAAGGCTCGCTGCTGCTCTGGGCCTGGGTGCTCTCGATCGCCTCCAGCATCGCCCTTTGGGCGACCCGCGACAAGTTGCGCGAGATCGTCCCCTACGCGACCGCGGTGATGATGGGTGTTGCCGCCTTCTTCACCGGGCTGATGCTGTTCGCGCCCGACGTGCAGCCGTTCGCGACGCTCTCGCCGGCGCCGAGCGACGGGATCGGCCTCAACCCGCTGCTGCAGCACCCGAGCATGATGATCCACCCGCCGATGCTCTACTCGGGCTACGTGGCGATGACGGTGCCGTTCGCCTTCGCCATCGGCGCGCTGATCACCCGCCGCCTCGACGCCGAGTGGATCCGCTCGACCCGCCGCTTCGCCCTCGTCGCCTGGACCTTCCTCGGCTTCGGCCTCCTGCTCGGCGCCCGCTGGTCCTACACCGAGCTCGGCTGGGGCGGCTACTGGGCCTGGGACCCGGTCGAGAACGCGGCGCTGATGCCGTGGCTGGTGAGCACCGCCTTCCTGCACTCGATCATGGTCCAGGAGAAGCGGGGGATGCTGAAAGTCTGGAACGCCTGCCTCGTCGTCGGCACGTTCTCCATGGCCCTGCTCGGCACCTTCCTCGTCCGCTCCGGGGTGCTGCAATCGATCCACGCCTTCGGCGACAACACGGTCGGCCCCTACATCCTCGGCCTGATCGGGATCGTCGTGATCGGCTCGGCCCTGCTGATCGTCAGCCGCCTCGACGACCTGCGCTCGCCGAAGCGGATCGACTCGCTGGTCTCGCGCGAGGCGGTCTTCCTGATCAACAACCTGCTCCTGATCGGGCTGACCGCGGTGATCTTCTGGGGCACCTTCTTCCCGCTGATCTCCGAACTCTTCACCGGCAACAAGGCCTCGCTGGCAGCTCCCTGGTTCGACCGCTACACGACGCCGCTGGCGATCCTGTTGGTCCTCTTCACCGGGATCGGGCCGCTGCTGGCCTGGCGGCGGGTGAGCTGGGAGTCGGCCAGGCGCGTCTTCCGGGTGCCGGTCGCGGTGGCGCTGGTGGCGACGCTGGCCCTGGCGGCTTTCAGCGATGCCGCCCACAAGCCCTGGGCCCTTGCGCTTTTCGCCTTTGCCGCTTTCGCTCTGACTGGACTAGCCCAGGAGTTCTGGACCGGGGCCGCCGCTCGCCGTCGCCTCACCGGCGAATCGACGCCCGCGGCGCTGGTCGGCTTGGTCAGCCGCAACCGTCGCCGCTACGGCGGCTACATCATCCACGCCGGCGTCGCCGTGCTGCTGATCGGCATCGCCGCCTCCTCGAGCTTCCAGACCAACCGCGACGTCGACCTCAAGCCGGGGCAGCGCACGACGATCGACGGCTACGAAGTGACCTATGTCCGCCCGACCGCCAGCGTCGACAAGCTCGCCTTCACCGCGGGCGCGGTGCTGAGAGTGGTCAAGGGGAGCGAAGAGTTCACCCTGCACCCGACCCGCAATTTCTACCGCCGGACCGGAGGAGTGAGCGGCTCCGGCACGATCAGCGGCTACTTCGGAGGCGAATCGGACAGCAACATCGGCCTCGAAGCGGGGTTGGCGAGGGATTTCTGGGCGGCAGAGCAGCCCGACATCGGAGGCATCGAGGCAGCCGCGCGCCGTGCTGACGAAGGCTTCAAAGCCTGCGTCGCCGGCGGGCCGGGCACGCCGCCGCAGTGCAAAGCGGTAGGGGCGATGATGCGTGCGGCGCTCGCCAACCCGAAGCTGCGGCCGGCAGCGGCGGCGCAGATCGAAAAGCTGCAGGAGGTGACGGCGCAGCAGATCGCTCGTGGCTACCTGGCCGAAAACAGCGCCGCCACCTTTAAGGTGATCGTCAACCCGCTCGTCACCTGGATGTGGATTGGCGGGCTGATCGCGCTGGCCGGGGCGCTGATCGCGATCTGGCCCACCCGCAGCCGCCGCCGCGGTTCCCTCGTCCGCACCGAGGCCGACGCCCGCAAGGAAGCCAAATACCGCGAGATCCGCGACGCCGAGCTCGATCACGCCGCCGGCAAGCTTTCCGACGACGACTTCGCCGTAGTCGACGCCGAGCTGCGTCGCGAAGCCCTGGAGATCCTCAACGCCGGCAACGGGAAGGCGGCGCCCAGCGAGGCGAACGGTCCTACGGCAAACGGGACGAACGGCAACGGTGCTGAGCCCCATAAGCCGGAAAAAGTCGAGCAAAGCTAGACTCTGTCGCGATGTTTACGTTCTTCAGCATCATCCAGGTGATCGTCGCCGCGGTCCTGATCTTCCTGATTCTGCTCCACTCGGGCAAAGACGCCGGCCTCTCCGGCGCCTTCGGCATCGGCAGCGGTGGCAGCTCGGTCGGTGGTGGCTCGATGGTCGAGCGCAACCTCGACCGCGCCACCGTCTTTTTCGCTGTGGTGTTCGCGCTGAACACCATCCTGCTGCTGAAGCTCTAGGGCCTCCCTCAAGTCGGACCAATCCCGGTGCGACTTTTCCTTGTCTGCCGCAAATAAGTCGCACCGCTGTGGAGGACATGTGCTCGCGTATTGTCATGCTGCTTGACAATTTCTGAATCTGTGTAAAAATCGCAGACTAGATAGGGTCGGCTGACAAGGAAGGGGCGTCATGGAGGCACACGCGGAGCACGTGCACCACCATCACCACGAGGAGGCAACGGTCAATCCCGCGGATTGGACCGACGGAAAGCGCTATGCGTGGCTGCTTGGGATCGTGGTTCCGCTGGCGCCCTTCTTTGCCTGGTTCTACTGGTCGCTGACGGGGTTCGGTGGCTTCTGGTTCATGGGGCCGTTCCTCGTCTTCGTCCTCTTCCCGCTGCTCGACATCGCGATCGGGATGGACCCGACCAACCCGCCCGACAGCGTCCTCAAGTTCCTCGAGCAGGATCGCTACTACCGCTGGTGCACCTATCTCTTCATTCCGATCCAGTACGCCGGGCTGATCTTTGCCTGTTGGATGTGGGCAGGTGGCGAACTGTCGGTTGTCGAATCGATCGGCTTGGCGCTGACGATGGGCGTCGTCGGCGGGATCGCGATCAACACCGCCCATGAGCTTGGCCACAAGCGCGCCAACTCCGAGAAGTGGCTCAGCCGCGTCGCCCTCGCCCAGACCGGCTACGGCCACTTCTTCATCGAGCACAACCGCGGCCATCACGTCAAAGTCGCCACGCCCGAGGATCCGGCCAGCGCCCGCCTCGGGGAGAGTTTTTGGTCTTTTCTGCCGCGCACCGTTTTCGGCAGCCTGAACTCGGCCTGGGAGATCGAGACCGGCCGCCTGGACCGGCTAGGGAAACCGCCCTGGGGGATTCACAACGACATCCTCAGTGCCTGGGCAATGACCGTCGTCCTTTTCGCCGGCCTCGCCGTCGTCTTCGGAGCGGTCGTTCTGCCCTACCTGCTGGTCCAGGCGGTCGTCGGTTTTTCGCTGTTGGAGGTGGTCAACTACCTCGAGCACTACGGCCTGCTGCGGCAGAAGCGCGAGGACGGGCGCTACGAGCGCTGCCGTCCGGAGCACAGCTGGAACAGCAACAACGTCGCCTCCAACGTGCTGCTCTACCACCTGCAGCGCCACAGCGATCACCACGCCAACCCGACCCGCCGCTACCAGGCCCTGCGCCACGTCGAAGAGGCGCCGCAGCTGCCGACCGGTTACGCGGGGATGATCGTGCTGGCCTGGTTCCCGCCGCTCTGGCGCCGAGTGATGGACCCCCGCCTGCTCGACCACTACGAAGGCGACGTGACGCGGGCGAACATCCAACCCCGCAAGCTCGACCGCGTGCTCGCGCGCTACGGGCGGGCCGTATGAGCGCCTGGCGTTGCCCCAGCTGCGAGTACGTCTTCGACGAGGAGGCAGGTCATCCGCGGGAGGGTTTCCCGCCCGGCACGGCGTGGGCGGAGGTACCCGACGACTGGGCCTGCCCCGACTGCGGCGTGCGCGACAAGGTTGATTTCGAACCCGCCAGTACCAGCACCTGACCGCATCCGCTGCGACGATAAGGGGGATGGCTACGTCCAGGACCCCTTACCAAGAGGCGGCGCGGGAGCTGCTGCGGCAGACCGTCTTCGACGCCGCCCGCGACCTGCTCGCCCAGCAGCCGTGGTCGGAAATCACGATGGCGGACGTCGCTGCGGGCGCTGGCGTTAGCCGTCAGACCCTCTACAACGAGTTCGGCAACCGCAACGAGTTCGGCTTCGCCTTCGTCATCCACGAGGCCGAACGCTTCATGGACGGGGTCGAGAAAGCGGTGCTGGAGCATCGCGACGAGCCGCGAGCGGCGGTGCGGGCGGCGCTGCGGTTGTTTCTCGCCACCGCCGGCGACGACCCGCTGATCCGCATTCTCCTCAGCGACGACGGCACCGGAGGAATGCTGCCCTTCGTCACCACCCAGGGCCTGCCGGTGGTGCAGTGGGCGACGAACCGCCTCGCCGGCGTCATCGCCGAAGGCTGGCCGCAGGCGCCCCAGGCCGATGTCAACGTGCTGGCCGAAAGTTTGGTGCGCTTGGCGATCAGCTACGTGACCACGCCCGGAGATGCGCCTGAAGAGACGGCCGCCACCGTAGCCGAGCTGCTGGGCCCGTTCATAGACAAGGCGCTTGGTACGTCGGTCGAATCCTCCTAGCGGGGTGCCGGAAATGCTCTCGCCGAAATTGGAGTCGCTTGGGGTACGTCCCTTGGAGGCGGCGGACGCCGCCGAGCTCTACGCGGTCGTCGAGGCCAACCGGGATCACCTGGGGCGGTGGATGCCATGGGCAGCGGACCAAGATCTTGCGGCGACGGAGAAGTTCATCGCTGAGGCCGCCGCCCAACTGGCCCGCAACGACGGGTTCCAGGCAGCGGTCGTCCCTGAGGGCCGCATTGTCGGCATCGCCGGCTTCCACTCGATCGACTGGACCAACCGCAACACCAGCATCGGCTACTGGTTAGCCGAGCCCGCCCAGGGCAAAGGCACGATGACCACCGTCGTGCGCGCCCTCGTCGACCACGCCTTCACCGAGTGGAACCTCCACCGCATCGAGATCCACTGCGCCCCCGCCAACCACCGCAGCCGCGCCATCCCCGAACGCCTTGGCTTTCGCGAGGAGGCGACCCTGCGAGAGACCGAGCTTGTCGGCGGGCGTTATCTTGACGGCGTCGTCTACGGGTTATTGAAGGAAGAGTGGAGCGGCTGATAGGTGTTGTCTCCGAAAGCGCCCGCTGGTCAGCGCATTGTTGCTTGATTATTCATACGCTGCCACCGCATGCTGGCGGCTTTACCTGGAATAAGAGAGATCAGATCGGCTCTGGCAGGGGGTTATCTCTGGCTCCTCTTCCTTTGGCTTTTGCTTGACCCCACATTGGGAAGCGCTGATTTTGCTGGCGAGCCCTATCGGTCTGCCCATCATCTGGGACAGATGATGGGCCCCCTCGCCCTAGGGGCCGCCGTCACCTTCGCCGCGTATCTGCTTGGCACTTTCGTCAACGAAGGGCGAAATGTCATGGCTCAGATCTATCTATTTGCACGTCAGTCGGAGACTCTGACTCCAGACATAGCCAAAACTCGCCTTAGTAAACGGATCGAGTGGCGCCGCAAGACGCGCCTACGTCGCTATCGTGATCGTCTGAGAAGGCAGCGTCGTAGAGAAGAAACTCTTGAGCGAGCATGGATTTCTCTGACGCGGCCACTTGGTCTCCCCGATCAATCACTAGTAGTACCAGGGCTGTTCTTGACGGCAGTCGAAGGACTTGGCGGCTTCATCAGAGGCTTCGCGACCATCGCCGCTTCACTTCTTACGCTCCCGCTAATTGGGTTGGAAGCGGCGGGCATCGCGATCCTTCAATCGCTAATTGCCATGCGTGCAGAACCTTACAAGCCCTTTCTTACCAGACAGGGAGTCGAGAGACTCGATCGGTACCTGCGATCGAGGGCTCAGCTTCGCGATTCTCAGCTTTCCATCGCTGATCTGATCTCCGAGTTTCCTGTCGTGCGGGCGCGGCTCATCCATGACAGCATCGACACTGTCAATGAGGTGGACCGTTTGGTGGCTGAGTCCGAATTCAGGTCCGCCATCGTGCCTCCCCTTATGTTCTTGGTGGGGCTTCTGGCTCTGGATACCTCCCTGGCATGGCTTCTTCCTTGGCCGGTTCTACTGACGCTTCTGAATGTCGCGCGAGAGCGACGGCGGGAATCCGGCGATCTTTTAGTCGATGCCCTGTGTCGCGGTGTGGTGGTCCCACCCTCCCTGGATCCGGATAGCCCACTGGTGCAAGAAGGTGCACCACTGGCCTAGCGCATCAAACCTAAATGCGGCTGAGAGGAGTCGAACCTCCACGGGTGTTTCCACCCACAAGGCCCTCAACCTTGCGCGTCTACCAGTTCCGCCACAGCCGCTTGAGGGCGAGGGATTCTAGATGGTTGCGTGCAAGGGGGAGGGGGAGGTTGCGGGCGTCCGGGGGGCGCGGTACTCTACGAACAAGTGTTCGAATCCAATTTGCGGCTGTTTGAGCCGGAGGAAAGCGGAACGACGATGGTTGACCTTGATCTGACCAAGCGGCAGAAGGAGATCTTCGACTTCATCCGCAAGTACGCGGCCAAGACCGGCTATCCGCCGACGGTGCGGGAGATAGGCAAAGCGGTGGGCCTCCACTCTTCCTCGACGGTGCATGCGCACCTTGCCAACCTGGAGAAGCTGGGGCTGGTGAAACGCGACCCCTCGAAGCCGCGGGCGATCGAGTTGCTCTTCGACAAGGCCAAAAGCGCGATCAAGTCCGGCAACGGGCTGCCGCTGGTTGGGCAGGTCGCGGCAGGCGAGCCGATCCTGGCCGAAGAGAATATCGAGGAGTACCTCGAGATCCCCGACGTGATCGGCGGCGAGGACGGCGACTACATCCTCCAGATCCGCGGCGAAAGCATGAAAGACGCCGGCATCCTCGAAGGCGACTACGTGATCGTGCGGCCGAGTGAGGACGCCGCCAATGGCGAGATCGTCGTCGCCCTGATCGGCGAGGAGGCGACCGTGAAGCGGATATACCGCGAAAAAGACCACATCCGCCTGCAGCCCGAAAACGAGGAAATGGAGCCGATCCTCACCACCGAGGCGCGGGTGCTGGGCAAGGTGGTCGGAGTCTTCCGCAAGGTCTGACGAAGGGCGATTCGGGCTCTCGTCAGGGCCAGCGTCCTGCCTGGATCTTCTTTTTGTAACTCCGCTGGCGCCGGCGGGCGTCCCGCATGACCAGGGGCAGCATGCGTAGGCCGAGGCGGGGGAAGAGATCGAAGAAGCGCAGCATCGGGCTGCGCCAGCGGGGGACAATCAGGATCGGCCGCGGCTTCTCGGTCAGGACGCCGACCTCTTTCGCCACCTCCTCGACAGTGAGTAGGCGGCCGGAGAATGAAGGTGCGGCATCAAGATCGTCCAGCTTGTCTTCCAGCATCGGCGTCCAGATTCCATCCGGGCAGACGGCGGAGAGTTGGATGCCCTTGACGCCCCGACGGCGCAGATCGAAGAGCGTCCCCAGGGTGAAGGCGATCGCCGCGTGCTTGCTGGCCGAGTAAGCCACCTCGCCGGGGGCGGCGACGATCGCCGCTAGCGAACAGACATTGATGATCTGCCCGCGACCGATCTGCAGCATCGGCCCCAGCGCCGCCACCGTTCCGTTCATCAGGCCGGTGGCGTTGACATCGAGCATCGTCTGTCGGACCTCACTGCTCTGCTCCCAGGGCACTCCGCTGAAAAAGACGCCGGCGTTATTGACCCAGAGGTCGAGCGAGTTGCTGCGCCCGAGCGAGTCGGCCAGCGCTTGGCAGGCCGCGCCGTCTCGCACGTCGAGCGCCGAGGCCCGTGCTTCGCCACCCAGCTCGGCGGCGACCCGGTCGGCCGCACCGGCGTCGACGTCGGTGACGTGGGCGCGCCAGCCACGATCGACGAGCTCGGCGGCGATCGCGCGGCCGAGGCCGCTGCCAGCGCCGGTGACGACCGCCGTCCGCATGCCCGGCGAGTCTACGCCTCGTCGCCTCCTCGCCGAAGGGCCTAGAACACGCCTAAATGGCGTGTTCTAGGCCCATCGGCACCATGACAGGCCGATCCTTGGCGAAATCCCGCCGCCGAGATACCATCCGGGGGCGGGCTGAGCGGACCGCGGAGGGAGAGAAAACCCTTCGAGGAAAGTCCGGACACCACAGGGCAAGGCGGTGGGTAACGCCCACCCGGGGAAACCCGCGGGAAAGTGCCACAGAAATGACACGGCCGATGGCGCGGCCTCAGCTGAGTCGCGTACAGGCAAAGGTGAAATGGTGCGGTAAGAGCGCACCGGCGTTGCGGTGACGCAGCGGCCAGGCAAACCCCGCCCGGTGCAAGGCCAAGCAGGACCGTCGACCCGGCTCGGCGAGGTCCAGGTAGGCCGCATAGATAGATGGCCGCTCACGACAGGATCCGGCTTACAGGCCCGCTACGGGAAAGGCCTCCGAAAGGGGGGCCTTTCCTATGCCATCTCGGGATGTCGGAGTTCGGGCCACCCGTGCGTAGGCCAGCCCCGACACGCCGGTTTGCAACGGCTTCATGTTTTCCGTCTTAGCGATTGCTAACATGCCCCCAACTTCCGCTGAATCTTCGCCTACATAACGCGAGGAGCGGGGGACCCAAGTAGTTGGGGCGAGTCGCGGCGACTGCCGCGTAGCGCAGCTCTTTCAGCGCGAGCCCGTCAGCTAACCCCGCAAGCGCCTGGAAAGAGATGCCGACGATCAACCAAACCTCCCTGCGCTGGGCCCTTGCCCTGGCTGCCATCCTGGCCCTAATGGCCGGCGCGGCAACCGGTGCCAAGGCCGCGACCGGCGGCGCCTCCGCCTCGGAAAGCGGCTCCGGCGAAGAAGAAATCGCCTACGGCCCCTACCGCTACGGCGGCGCAAGCTGGTACGGGCCGGGCCTCTGGGGTCACAAGACGGCCTGCGGCCAGACGCTGCGGCGGCACACGCTCGGCGTCGCTCACAAGAAGCTCCCCTGCGGCACCACCGTCAAGTTCGTCTACCACGGGCATGTCCTCGTCACCCAGGTGATCGACCGCGGTCCCTACGTCAAAGGCCGCTCCTGGGACTTCACGCAGGCGGCGAGCGAAGCACTCGGCCTCGAAGGCGTAGGCCGGGTCCGCTACGCGATCGCCCTCACCTACGCCAGCAGCCTGCGCTAAAGCGCCAGGAGGGCTTCGCCAAGCCCTCCTAATTGCGGCTTTCTCCGGCCGCTCCGAAGGCTAGGCTGCCGTGTTCAGGCAGGTGCCCAAACGACGAGAGGAGCAGCGTTGAGTTCGAAGTCTTCGCAGGGAGCAACCGCCACGATCCGTAGGGGGACCTGGCTGCTCGCGGCGCTGGGCGCCTGCTCGTTGCTCCTCATCGGCCTGGTTGCCCCCAGCAGCGGTGCCCCGAGCGCGCCCAAGGTCACCGTCATCCTTGGCAACACCGCGACGCAGCCGGATCCGTCCTGCCCGGATCTGCCCTGTCAGGCGGTCGGCAGCGTCACCGGCTTCCAGGTCGACAACGGCCAGACCAAGCTCCCGTTCCTCGTCCCGCACGACGGCACTATCAAGGCTTGGACCCTGACCCTGGCTCAGCCGACCAACAGCCAGCGCTCCTTCTTCAACGGCTTCTTCGGCACTCCGCCGGAGGCGCGCCTGGCGATCCTCCGCCGCGTCCCTGGCACCAACCCACCCCGCTATGTCCTTCGTCGCCAGGGCTCGATCAAAGTGCTCTCGCCCTACCTCGGACAGACGGTCAAGTTCAGCTCCAACCTCGAAGTCGAAAAGGGCGACATCGTCGGCCTCACCGTCCCCACCTGGGCGCCGGCCTTCGCGCAGGAATTGAGCGCCGGCAACGTCTGGCGGGCCAGCCGCGAACCGGGCACCTGCAAAAACGCGACGGACATCCGCCAGGGCGAACCCCAGGACAAAGTCGGCACGCGCGCCACCTACGGCTGCAAATACGCGACCGCCCGCCTGCTCTACACCGCCACCCTGGTCGAGGGCTCATAAGGCCGGGGTACGGTCGGGAGTGGAGAGCCGATGGGGAGCCGATGTGGATGGCGGGTGGCGGGCGCACTGGTGTGCGCGACGCTGCTCCTGTGCTCGTTTGGTGTCAGTGGCGCCCTGGGCGACGCGCCCTCGAAGGCGACGGTGAGCTTGTACAAGCTGCCCCGCGTGCCGCCGACCGGGGGCACGGAAGTGCTCGGCGTCGACCCACTCGGCCAGGTCTGGTTCGGAGAGACCTTTGAAGAAAGGTGGGAAGGGGGCGAAGCGAGCTTCACCGGCCGGGTCGTGCACATGAACCGCGCCGGCGAAATCAGCGTCGCCACGCGCGATCGGCCTGGCGGCTTCGCCTTCGCCCCCGACGGCAGCGTCTGGTACTCGGCCAGTCGCTGGATCGTTCAGATCGCCCCCAACGGGAAGGTCTCGGAATTCTTCCTGCCCGAAGGCGGGGGAGGAAAACCGACCACCTTTGCCGCCGGCCCGATCGTGATCGGCGGCGACGGCAACGTCTGGTTCTCGGGCTCGCGGTCGACGCGAAGCGAAGAAGGATCGCCGCCGATCTCCGAAGCGATCATCGGCCGCCTCACCCCGGCCGGAGACCTGAGCGAGTTCCCCCTCCCGGGTCAGGGCGGCTTTCCGACCAAGCTCGCTGCAGGCCCTGACGGGAATGTCTGGTTCACGGAACTGAACGACCGGGTCGGGCTGATCACGCCAATGGGACAGATCGCGGAGTTTTCCCTGCCTCAGGGATCGCGCCCCGGCGACATCGTCACTGGTCCTGACGGCGCGCTCTGGTTCATGGAGGAAGGGGAAGACATTGCGGAGATCGGACGCATGACTACCTCGGGGCAGCTGACCCAGTTCCCCGTCGGCAAAGCTTTTTCCGCCACGCTCGCCTCCGGCCCCGACGGTCGCCTTTGGTTCGTCTCCGAAGGCGAGATCGGCCGAATCAGCCCCTCCGGTCGCATCTCCAGAGTGGTCCTGCCCCAGAGCACCTCGCCCGAAGACCTTGCGGTTGGGCCGGAAGGGTCGGTCTGGTACACGTCCCCTGCCGAACCGCCCTGCCTGCCCGGCGACAGCGTCTGCGGCGACGGCGGCTACTACCAGTCGGGCATCATCGGTCGCATCGACCCAGCGCCCCTCTCGGTCCAGATCGGCCGCGCCAAAGCAGCTGCCCATGCCCACCGCCTCAAGCTTCGACTCACCTGCATCGACGGCCACGCCGACTCCCTCTGCCAAGGCCAACTCCACCTCCGCGCCGCCGGCACCGACACCACCCGCCGCTACAAGTTGGGCACCGACCTATCGCGGGTCTTCAGCGTTCGCCTCAGCAAGAAAGCACGGACCAAGCTGCTCAGCCGCGGCCGTCTCCACGTCAAAGCTACGGCCACCCTTGGGGGTGGCCGTAGGTCGGTTCGTTCGCTTTGGCTGCGGCTTCCGGCTTAGGCCGCGGAGGGTAGAACCCTAGGCCCAGCCTGATCTTTAGGCAGCGCCGCAGCCCCAGCAATCAGACTCTGGAACTCGTTCAGCGCCAGGTGCGCGACCGCCTCGAGAATCTCCTCGTCGGTCCAGCCGATCTCCCGCGCCTCCTCGTGGAGGTGGAGGGGGGGAGAACCCTCGGCCTCAAGCGCCGCCTTCAGGTAGGCCAGCAGCGCTGCCTCCTTGGGGTCGGCCGAGGTGAAGCTGCGTGCGCGGGAAACCTCATCGAGGCCGAGGCCGGCCCGCCGCGCCGACTTCGCGTGCTGGGCGATGCTGTAGTTGTCCTCGCGATGCTCGGCGACAGCTAGCGCGATCCGCTCCCTCGTCGCCTGCGGCAGGACTCCGCCGCGTAGCTCCGAGCGCATCCGCGTATACGCGCGCAGGACAGCCGGCGCCCCGGCAAGCACGCCGACGAACTTCGTCACCGCGCCACCGGCGGCCTGAATGGTCTTGATGAGAGGAGCGCTCTCGTCAGGCGCCGTCAGCTCGTCATGGATTTGAAATCTGCTTACTGCGGTTTTTACGGTCACTTCGCTTCTCGCTTCTGGCTCTGTCCCTGGGCGGCAATGGCTTTACAGAGCCGTTACGTGGCCTTTACTTTACTTTTAGCCGCTTACTTACTTGACGTAAGTTATACCGGGTTGTCAAGCACCTTTCAAGTCGATCTCCAGGCACTTTCTCTACCCGCAATACGGCTATCCGCACCTGTCTGGTTCATTCGCCTATCGTTGCGCCCTCCGTAAGAAGCCAAGGAGGCGATGAGGCATGGCAGACCAACCCCGCAGCGCCGCTGACGTCATCGAGCTGGTCAAAGAGCACGACGTCCGCTTCATCCGCCTCTGGTTCACCGACGTCCTCGGCCAGCTGAAGAGCTTCTCGGTCAACGCCTCCGAGCTCGAGGACGCCTTCGAAGGTGGGATGGGCTTCGACGGCTCTTCGATAACTGGCTTCAACCCGATCGAGGAGTCGGACATGCTGGCGGTGCCCGACCCCACGACCTATGCGCTGATTCCGTGGCGCCCTGAGGAGGATGCCGTCGCCCGCATGTTCTGCGACATCCGCGTTCCCGGCGGCGGACCCTACGAGGGCGACCCGCGTTGGATCATGCGGCGGGCGCTGAAACGGGCCGAGGAGCTCGGCTTCGACGCCTACAACATCGGCCCCGAGCTGGAGTACTTCTATTTCCGCTCCGCCAAGCCGGAGGGCGGCACCCCGGAGGTGCTCGACGAGGGCGGATACTTCGACCTCACCACGCTCGATGCTGGTTCTGACTTGCGGCGCGAGACGGTGCTGGCGCTGGAGAAGCTCGGCATCCACGTCGAGTACACGCACCACGAGGTCGGTCCCTCCCAGCACGAGGTCGACATGCGCTACAAGAACGCGCTCGAGATGGCCGACGACTGCATGACGTACCGCATCGTCGTTAAGGAGTACGCGCTGAAATACGGCTATCACGCGACCTTCATGCCGAAGCCGCTGTTTGGCGAGAACGGCTCCGGGATGCACGTCCACCAGTCGCTCAGCCGCGACGGCAAGAACGCCTTCTACGACGCTGAAGACCCCTACTACCTCTCGCCGGTGGCGAAGTCGTTCATCGCCGGCCAGCTGAAGCACGCGCGCGAGATCTCGCCCCTCTTCGCCCAGTGGGTCAACTCCTACAAGCGGCTTGTTCCCGGCTACGAGGCGCCGGTCTACCTGGCTTGGTCGCGCCGCAACCGCTCGGCCCTGATCCGGGTGCCGCTGTACCACCCCGGCAAGGAGTCGGCGACCCGGGCCGAGCTGCGCTGCCCCGACCCTGCCGCCAACCCCTACCTGTGCTTCGCGGCGATGCTGCAGGCGGGGCTGGAAGGGATCGAGAAGGGCTACGAGCTGCCCGAGCCAATGGAGCAGAACCTCTACCACCTCTCCCAGGAGGAGCTCGCCCACCAGGGGATCGAGCAGCTGCCCTCGACGCTCGGCGAGGCGATCGAGATCGCGGCCGAGTCGGAGCTGGTGCTGCGGACGCTGGGCGAGCACACCTTCCGCCGCTTCGTTGAGATCAAGCGGCAGGAATGGGACGACTATCGCGTCCAGGTCACCCCGTACGAGATCGAAAACTTCCTACCCATTCTCTGAAGGCCGCCACCGTTAGTTATGGGACAGCTGCTTCCGCAGATCGTCCGGGTCCGTGATCGGGAGGCGGCAGGCAAAGTTCTCGCAGACATAGGCAGCCGCTTTTCCGTCGAGGGCGGTGCGGTCGGCTAAGAGGGGGGGTTCGTCAGCACCCTCCGGGCCGGCGGCGAGAACCAGGTGGTGGGGCGGTTTTTCGCGCACGACCGCCGCGAGCTGGCCGAAGTCGTTTTCAGCGCCCGCTGAACTTCGGCCCCCCCTGGGGCGGCTTTTCAGCGACTGCTGAGTTCCGACCAGGGCGACCTCGCGGGTGGGGGCGAGGTGGAAGTCGAGGGCGCGCAGCATGTGGGCGAAGGCGTCGGGGTGCTGGACGGCGGGCTTGGCGAAGAGGCGGAAGATCTCGACCGCCTGCTGCTCGTAGTGGCGTTCGCCGGTCAGGGCGGCGAGGCGCAGCAGAGCCATCGCCGCCGAGCTGTTGCCAGAGGGGATCGGGTGGTCGCCGACCTCCTTGCGGCGGGCGATCAGCTCCTCGTGGTCGGCCGAGGTCGAGTAGAAGCCGCCGCGCCCGGGATCGCCGAAGCGCGCGATCGTCGTCTTCGCCAGCACGCGGGCTTCGCTGAACCAGCGGGTCTCGAAGCTCGCTTCGTAGAGGGTCAGCAGCGCCTCCAGTAGGAAGGCATGGTCCTCCAGATAGGCGTTGAGGTGGGCGCGGCCGTCCTTGTAGGTGCGCAGAAGGTTGCCGTCGGGCCCGCGCAGCTCGCCGAGCACGAACTCGGCGCAGGCGCGGGCGGCCTCGAGATAGTCGTCGCGTCTGAGGACGGCCCCAGCATCGGCCAGAGCGGCAATAGCGAGCGCATTCCATGAGGTCAGGCGCTTGTCGTCGAGCCCCGGCCGGACCCGCTCCGCCCGGGCCTCAAAGAGCGCTCGCCGCATCTCGTCCAACCCCTCCGGCTCCGCCGCTTCAACCCCGTCGGCCAAATGCAGCACGTTCGCCCCCTCGAAGTTCCCCTCCTCCGTGACCCCCCAGAACTGCATCAAATTTCCTGCCTGCTGGCCCGGAAAGTTGGTGCCGGTCGGGTCTTCGGCGGCGGCTGCCAGGGCGTCGCGGATTTGGGTGGGGGTCCAGACGTAGAAGCGGCCCTCCTCCCCCTCGGAGTCGGCGTCGAGGGCGGAGTAGAAACCGCCCTCGGGGCCGCGCATCTCACGCAGCATCCAGTCCAGGATCTCTTCGCAGATGCGGCGGTAGCGCTCGTGCCCGAGCTGCTGCCAGCCATGCAGGTAGGTGCGGGCCAGGAGGGCGTTGTCGTAGAGCATCTTCTCGAAGTGGGGGACGAGCCAGATCGCATCGACCGAATAGCGGGCGAAGCCGCCGCCGAGCTGGTCGTAGATGCCGCCGGCCAGCATCGCGTCCAGGGTGCGCTCGACGTGCTCGGTCTCGCCGCGCGCCAGCAGCAGCTCCAGCGAGGAGGCGGGCGGAAACTTCGGCGCCCCGCCGAAGCCGCCGTTGCGGCGGTCGGCCGCGCCGAGCAGCAGCTGCACGGCCTGCTCGAGGTCGGCCGGCCCCGGCAGGTCGCCGCGCGGCTCGATCGCGCCGATCGCGCCGAGGCGCTCGCGCGTCGTCGGCGCCCGTTCGCGGATCTCCTCGCGCTGGGTCTCGAAGGCGTGGACGACCGCTTCCATCACCGTCCGGAAGCTCGGCATACCGCGGCTCTCGTCGGGCGGGAAGTAAGTGCCGCCGTAGAAGGGCACACCGTCGGGGTCGAGGAAGACGGTCATCGGCCAGCCGCCCTGGCCGCTGATCGCCTGCACCGCCTCCATGTAGATCGCGTCGACGTCGGGGCGCTCCTCGCGGTCGACCTTGACGTTGACGAAGTGCTCGTTCATGTAAGCGGCGGTCTCCGGGTCCTCGAAGGACTCGCGCTCCATCACGTGACACCAATGGCAGGCCGAGTAGCCGACCGAGAGCAGGATCGGCCGGTCCTCCTCGCGCGCCCGCCCCAGCGCCTCCCGCCCCCACGGATACCAGTCGACCGGGTTGTCCCGATGCTGGAGGAGGTAGGGGCTCGTCTCCTGGGCGAGGCGGTTCGACACCCCCTGAACCTACCCGGGTGATAAGCAAGTCAAGTATTAGGGTCAGGGGATAGCTGAAACTTGGTTCTATGCACGGGTTTCCGGAGGATGATCTTCCTCGGCGCGGGTAACCGAATACCTTCATATCCGAGGCCTCATGAAAAACATGCACGGAACCAGTCCGCGCGATCCGGCGCTCGACGTCGTTCTCGCAAAGCTCGCGCCTGCGGACCGGGCGGTGGTCCAAGGCGCCCTCGAGCAAGCCGAGAGGACGGAGGCGGAGCTGCGCTTTCTCGCCGAGCACGATCCGCTCACCGGGCTTCTGAACCGGCGTCGTTTCCGCGCCGAGCTCGACCAGTACGTCTCTTTCGCCGCCCGCTACGGCGGCCGCGGCGCGGTGATGGTGATCGACCTCGACGGTCTCAAGGAGCTCAACGACAAGCTCGGCCACCAGGCCGGTGATGCGTTGATTCGCCGCGTTTCCGTGATTCTGCGCGAACGCGTCCGCGCCACCGACATCGTCGCCCGCCTCTCCGGCGACGAGTTCGCGGTGCTGATGCCGCAGACGGACGCTTCCGGGGCGCTGCAACTCGGCGAGGACCTGCGGGTGCAGGTGGCAGAGGGCTTCCCGCCCGATTCCGAGATCGGCGGGGCGACGATCAGCGTTGGGATCACGATGTTCGGCGGCCAGCACGGAGGAGCCGCCGAAGCCGTTCTCGTCGCCGCCGATCAGGCGATGTACCGAGCCAAGGAGGAGGGGCGCAACCGGATCGTCCTCTTCCACGCTCCAGGGGAGGCCGCGAGCAAAGCGCGGCGGGCCCAGACGACCAGCGCCAGGATCCGCGATGCGCTCACCCAGAACAGGCTGCGTCTCGCCACCCAGCCGATCCGCAGCCTCGCCTCCGGCGGGATCGAGCGCTACGAGCTGTTGCTGCGGATGACCGGCGAGGAAGGCGAGCTGCTGCCGGCGTCGGCCTTCATCGAGGTGGCAGAGCGCTCGGGGATGGTGCAGGAGCTTGACCGCTGGGTCGTCGCCCGGGCGCTGGAGCTGATCGCCGAGCGCGAGCGTGCGGGGGAGCCCGTCTCCCTACACATGAATCTTTCCGGCGCCTCGCTGACTGACCTCTCGGTGCTCGAATTCATCGAACGGCGGCTCGACGAAGGCGGGGCCGACCCGGCTCGCTGCACCTTCGAGATCACCCAGACGGCGCGGGTCGAGGACTACGACACGGCCGCCGGTTTCGCCGACCGCCTCACGGAGTTCGGCTGCGAAGTGGCGATTGACGACTACGGCGCCGGCTTCAGCCCCTTCACCTACCTGAAGAGGGTCCCCTTCGACGTGATCAAGATCGATGGCACCTTCATCCGCGACTTGCCCCGCAACGACGCCGACCAGCTCGTCGTCAAGGCGATCGTCGAAATCGCCCGCGGCCTCGGCAAGCGCACGATCGCCGAGTTCGTCGAGGACGGGGACACGACGAAGATGTTGCGCGACTACGGCGTCGACATGGCCCAGGGTTACTACCTCGGCAAGCCGGTTGACGCGGTCGAGGGTCTAGCCGTTCCGTAGTCGGGCGCGCTTGATCTTGCCGCTGCTGGTCTTCGGCAGCTCGGCGGCGAACTCGACAATGCGGGGGAACTTGTAGGGGGCGGTCTCGCGTTTGCAGTGCTCTTGGAGTTGGCGGACCAGCTCGTCACTTGCGGTGCTGTCGCTTGCGGCGCCGTCGCGGAGGACGACAATGGCGCGGACGACGGCACCGCGCTCGGGGTCGGGCGCGGCGACCGCGGCCGCGTCGGCGACGGCGGGGTGGGAGAGGAGGGCGGCCTCGACCTCGGTCGGGCCGATCCGGTAGCCGGAGGAGAGGATGATGTCGTCGCCGCGGCCTTCGAAGTAGAGGTAGCCGTCTTCTTCGCGGACGAGGTCGCCGGTCTGCCACCACTCGCCGTCGAAGCGCTCGCCGTCGAGGTAGCGGGAGAAGAAGGTGGGGGAAGAGCTGGCGAGCAGCTGCAGTTCGCCCTCGACGATGCGGGTTTCGATCCCCGGCAGCGGTTTGCCCATCGAGCCCTGGCGGACCGGCTCGCCGACGAGGTTGGCGGTGACGTGGCCGGTCTCGGTCTGACCGTAGCCGTCGGCCGGCTCGAGGCCGGTCGCTTCGCGGAAGGCGGCGATCGTCTCCGGGTCCAGCGGCTCGCCGGCCGAGACCATCCGCCGCAGCGCTGGCAGCGGTCGCAGCGCGGTGCGCTTGGCCAGCATCCGGTACTCGGTCGGGGCCTGGCAGAGGACGTTGACGCCGAGCGCCGCGGCGAAGTCGAGCCGCTCGGCCGGATCGAAGCGGCCGTCGTGGATGACCGCGGCGGCGCCGGTGATCCAGGGGGCGAGGAAGACGTTGCGGGCCGACTTCGACCAGCCGGTGGCGGTGGTGCACCAGGCGAGGTCGCCCTGGCGCGAGCCGAACCAGTGCTCGGCCTGGGCCCGCTGGCCCAGCAAGTAGCGGTAGGCGTGGACGACGCCGCGCGGCTCGCCGGTGGTGCCGGAGGTGAAGACGATCAGCGCCGGGTCCTCGGGATCCATCTCCTCGACGGCGGCCGGCGTCTCCTGCGGCAGGTCCTCGTCGAGGACGCGGGCGACGTCGGCCATCGTCATCGCCGGCACCCCGTCCGGCAGCTCGGCCAATAGCGCTTCCTCGCCGACGCAGAGCTTGGGATCGGCGGCGGCGACACGGTGCTCGAGGTCGCTCCGCCGCAGCATCGTGTTGCAAGGCAGCGCCACCGCCCCCATTCGCCAGCAGGCGAGCAGGCTCAGCACCCACTCGATCCGGTTCCCCACCAGCGTCATCACCACGTCCCCCCGCCCAACCCCGCGCGCCGCGAACGCGCCAGATAGCCCGGCCGATTTCGCAATCAGCTCGCCGAAGTACCAGTCCCGCCGGCTCCCCTCACTATCGACAGCCACGATCCCCAGTCGCGAGGCAGGGGATCGCTCCATCAGGTCCTCGATCAGATTCAAGGTCTCGAAGTTATAGGAGCCCAACCGGAGCGTTAGCCCGGCGTGTCGATCCAGCGGATGATTCGTCCGTCCCGCAGCTCGTGATACGCCGGGGGCGCCGGGGGCGGATCCTCGGCAAGGCAGACGATCACGGCAGTGGGGCCATGCAGGTGCTCCTCCACCGCCGTCGTCCAGTGGACCTCGGGATGAAGAAGTCGCCGCAGCCGCTCCCAATTCCGACGCTCGATTGCGTCAAGCACGTCACAGACCGCTGGTACCTGCTCTGCCATGCCGCTTCATTTCGAAGAATTGCTGCCGACGGGCCGAAAACGCTCCATATAAGTGCGTTTTCGGCCCGTCGGCATCCCTGGCTACCGAAGTTCGGCAGACGTCTTTTTCAGCAGTTGGCGGGCGACGATCAGCAGCTGGATCTGCTGGGTGCCCTCGAAGAGGTCGAGGATCTTGGCGTCGCGCGCCCACTTCTCCAGCAGCTCGTTCTCGCCGTAGCCGATGCTGCCGCAGAGCTCGACGCAGCCGAGGGCGACGTCGACGCAGGTGCGTCCCGCCTTCGCCTTGGCCATCGAGGCCTGTAGCGAGTTCGGCTTCGAGTTGTCAGCCATCCAGGCGGCCTGCAGGGTCAGCAGCCAGGCGGCCTCGTAGTCGGCCTCCATCTCCAGGAAGCGTGCCGCGGCGGCGTGCTGGGAGAGGGCCGGCTTGTCGTAATCAATCTCGACGCCGGCTTTCTTCAGCTGCTTGCGCGTCTCCTCCAGCGCCGCGCGGGTGAGGCCGACCGCCATCGCAGCGACCAGTGGCCGCGTGTTGTCAAACGTTTCCATCACCCCGGCGAAGCCCTTTTCCTTCACCTCGGGGTCGCCGAGCAGCGCCTCTTTCGGCACCCGGCAGTCCTGCAGGGTGAAGTTGGCGGTGTCGGAGGCGCGGATCCCGAGCTTGTGCTCGAGCCGGTCCAGCTTCAGGCCGGGGTTGTCGCGCTCGACGATGAACGACTTGATCGCGGCCCGCCCTTTCGAGCGGTCCAGGGATGCCCAGACGACGATCAGGTCGGCCCGGTCGCCCGAGGTGACGAAGATCTTCTCGCCGTTGAGGACGTATTCGTCGCCGTCGAGCTCGGCGGTGGTGCGGATCGCGGCCGAGTCCGAGCCGGCTTCCGGCTCGGTGATCGCCATCGCCGCCCACTTGCCGCCGTACTTCTCCAACTGCTCCTCGGTCGCCACCGAGGCGATCGCCGAGTTGCCGAGACCCTGCCGCGGCATCGAGAGCAGCAGGCCGACGTCGCCCCAGCAGAGCTCGATGATGCCGAGCACGGTGGAGAGGTTGGAGCCGTTGCGGTTCTCGCCGTCGGCGCTTTTCTCGCGCCGCACGCCGGCGGCGCCGGCGCCGCCGATGTCGGAGCCCTCGTTCATCCCGTCGATCAGGGAGGCGAGCATGTCGAGCTCTTTCGGGTATGCGTGCTCGGCCTCGTCGTATTTGCGCGAGATCGGGCGGAAAACCTCGGTGGCGACCTGGTTGGCCTGGGTCGCCAGCGGCTTGAACTTCTTCGGTATCTCGAGGTTGATCATGGTTTGCCTTTCGCTCTAGACGAGCAGGGCGCCCTCCATCACGCCCGCAGCTCGGAGGTCTCGGTACCAGCGCTCGACCGGGTGCTCCTTGACGAAGCCGTGGCCGCCGAGCAGCTGCACACCGTCGGAGCCGATCTTCATCCCCTTCTGGGTGCAGAGCCGGCGCGCCAGCGCCGCCTCGCGGTCGAACTTCTCGCCGCGGTCGGCGCGGCTGGCCGCCCGGTAGGTCGCCAGCCGCATCCCGTTCTGCTCGATGCCGATGTCGGAGACGGTGAAGGCGACGCCCTGGCGGTTGGAGATCGGTTCGCCGAACGCCTGGCGGTCGTTGACGTAAGGGATCACGTAGTCGAGGACGGCCTGCGCGGTCCCGGTCGCGAGGCCGCACCAGGCGATTCGCGAGCGGGCGACGCAGGCGGCGTAGTCCTTCGCCGTTGCGTTCCCCTCGCCGAGCAGGGCGCTGCCCGGCAGTTTCACTTTGTCGATCAGCAGGCGGCCGGTGGCGGCAGGGCGCAGCCCCATCGCCGGCTCGTCTTCGATCGTCAGCCCTTTGGCGCCGGACTCGACGACGAACAGCGCCGGGCCGATCTCCTCGGCGTCGGCGGCGACGAGGAAGAGCTCGCACTCGGTGGCGCGGGCGAGCAGCGACTTGGCGCCGGTCAGCACCCATTCGTCACCTTTCTTCTTCGCCTTCGTCTCCAACTGGAAGGGGTCGAAGAGCGGGCGCGGCTCGAGGATCGCCAGCGCCGCGGCGGGGATGTCCTCGCCGGTGAAGGCGGGGAGGTACGTCGCCTCCTGCTCGGCCGAGCCCCAGAGGCCGATCGCGGTCGCGACCGCGCCCGGCGCCATCGCGGCGTAGGCGATGCCCATGTCGCCATGGGCGAGGGCCTCGCCGATCAGGACGCTGGTCACGGCCGACTGCTCGGTCATCACGCCGCCGAGCTCCTCGGGGACGCCGAGCATGTTGACGCCGAGCTCGTTCGCCTGGTCGAGGATCTCCTTCGGCGTCTCCCGCTTCTCGTCCGCCTCCAGCGCCGCCTTGCGGATCTGGTCGGAGGCGAAGGCGCGGCCCGCCTCTTGGAACATCTGCTGCTCGTCGTCAGGAGAGAGGTCGAACAGCCCCTTCGATTTGCCCTTCTTCTGGCGGGCGGGTTTGC
>JBQCCT010000262.1:0-6473 GCA_051961955.1 Solirubrobacterales bacterium | reverse complement strand
GCGAAGGAGAGGGCGAGGATCATCCCGGCGACGGTGATCGCCCCGGCGGCGCGGGAGCCGGCGGTGCGGATCGCCGGCCGCAGGTCTTGGCGCTCGGCCTCGCCCCAGATGCGGCTGATCAGGAACACGTTGTAGTCGGCGCCGAGCGCCAGAAGCAGGATCGCGGCGGCGATCGGGACGAAGAAGGCGAGTTCGCCGTAGCCGAGCAGATCCTGGAAGAAGTAGACGGTGAGCCCGAGGGCGGCGGCGACGACGAGGACGCTGACCCCGACCAGGTAGAGCGGCGCCGTGCGGCTGCGCAGCAGCACCCACAGCAGGAAGAGGAGCACCAGCAGCGCCGCCGGCGCCACCCGCTCGAAGGCGGTCCAGGTGTCGGCGGTCAGTTCCGAGGCAATCGTGGTGTCGCCGGTGATCCCGACCTTGGCCCCGCTGAGACCGCTTTCGTCCAGCAGCCCCGGCAGCTTGTCTTCGAGGTCGGCGAGGACGCGGACGCCTTCAGCGCTGTCGGGGTCGGCGGCAAGGATGAGGACGTAGCGCGCCGCGTCACCGCTCTTCGCCACCAGCACTCCGTAGGGATGGGAGGCCCCTGGTTCCATCACCGGGCCGACAACCCCGGCGACGCCGTCCTGCTGACCCAGTGCCACCTGCAGCGAGCCGAGCTGCTGCTCGCGTTCGCCGATCCCAGGTTCTTTCAGCACCAACATCGTCGGCCCCACCACCCCCGGCCCGAGGTTTTCGCCGGCGACGTCGTAGCCCCGCCGCGCGTCGGTGCTCGTCGGCAGGCCGCGGATGATCGGGTTGCCGAGCTCGAGCTTGCGGAGGCCACTGGCCGCCGCTCCCAGGAGCAGCAGGCAGAAGATCGCGACCAGCGCCGGATGGCGGGCGGCGAAGCCGACCACGCGCCCACGCCGTCCACGCTCCTTCGGGTGCGTTCCCCGCGTTTCCGGATTGGGGCAGCCGGGCCAGAGCAGAATGCGGCCGAAGATCGCCAGCATCGCCGGCACGAAGGTCAGCGCCACCGCGGCGCCGACGATGACCGCCACCGCCATCCCCGGCCCGAAGGCGGAGAGGAAACGCACACCGGAGAGCAGCAGCGTCAGCGTCGCCCCGGCGATCATCAGCGCCGCGGTCGAGATCACCGGCAGCAGCTCGGTCGTCACCTCGGTCACCGCCTCGCAGGAGCTCAGCCCTTCCTGCAGGTGGCGGCGGTAGTCGGAGGCGAAGAAGACCAGGTAGTCGGTGAGGATGCCGAAGAGGAGGGCGATGACAACCGGGTCGACCTCGCGCGGGATCGAGATCGCGTAACGGTCGCTCGCCCAGCCGAGGACGTGGTCGGTGAGCTGATAGGCGATCGCCACCGTCCCCAGCCCCAGCAACGGAATGCCCGGGGAGCGGAAGTAGAGGGCGAGGATGGCGACGACGAGCAGGACCGTCGCCAGCTCGACCCAGAGCAGGCGTTCGTTGGCGAGGCTCGTTTCCTCGCGGCTGGCGGGGACGGCGCCGGTGAGGTGGGCGGTGGGGGCGCCGGTCGCCTGCCGCAGCCCGGCGGCGAAACGATCGACTTCCCCGACCGCCTGCTTTTCGACCAGATTGGGGTCGACGTAGAGGTAGACGACCAGCGTCGAGCCGAGCCGTCTCGATTCAAGTAGGCCGGGCGCGTCGAGCAGTGGCACGGCCCGCATCACCGCTCGCCCTGCGGGCACTTCGTCGACCTGGCCGATGTAGCGGGCCGCCGCCTTCCCCTGCGCGAGCGAGAAGCCCCCCGGCTGGTGGGCGACGACGAGGGTGCGGCTCAAGACCGGAACGCCGAAGATCTCGATCGCTTCTTCTTCGACCTGGAGCGCCTCGGAGTCGCGCGGCAACAGGCTGCCGAGATCGCTGGCTTCCGAGCCGAAGATCGAGGGGAGGTTGAAGCTCACCCAGACCGCCGCCGCGATCCACGCCGGCACCAACAGGAAACGGAGGGCGACGATGAGGCGGGCGAGCTTTCTCACGCCGAGTCATTACCCTGCTCCGCCCCAGTTTCACCCCAACGGGGCTGGGTAGGTGATCCCATCAACCGAAGCGAGAAGGAGGAGGCGCAGATCGCGATGGCGGATTTGAACGAGCGCGACGCGAAGCTGGTCCAGTACCTCAGTGAGGCCTATGGCAAGGAGCGCGAACTGGAGACTGCTCTGCAGGCTCACATCGCGATGACCGCCAAAGGCCCGTACAAAAAACGGCTGCAGCAGCATCTGAAAGAGACGAAAGCCCACGCGAAACAGGTCGAGCGCCGGATCAAGCAACTCGGCGGTGGCGGCCAGACCCTGCAGAGCGCGGTCGGCAAGCTGCAGGCGGCGGCGAAGGGCCCGCTGCACGCGATCCGCGGCGGCGGCGAGCAGGAGAAGATGCTGAAGAACGCCAAGACCGAGTACTTCAACGAGCATGAGGAGATTGCCACCTACCTCGCGATCGAGACGCTTGCCGAAAAAGTCCGCGACACCGAGACGGCCAAGTTGGCGCGGGGGATCCGGCGCGAGGAGGAACGGATGGCGGCCTTCCTCCAGGGCCAGATCAAGTCCCTGACCAGCGCGGTGGTGCGGGAGGACATCCCGGCGCGGCTGCGCCAGGCTGCCGGCTCGGCCCGCAAAGCCAAAAAAACGAGCACGAAAAAAGCCACGGCGCGCAAATCGCCGGCGGCAAGAAAAGCCGGCGGGAAAAAACCCAGCAGCCGCTCGAAAAAAACGACGGCCAAAACCAAAAGACCGGCGGCAAAAAAACCACGGCCAAAAAACGCAGCACGAAAAAACGCACTGCGAAAAAAGCCGCGGCTAAAAGCTAGCTAGGCGGCTTCGCTTGCCAGCTCCCGCGGCACCTCGACAGCCTCCGAGGTCGCCCGGGGGCGGATCGCCAGCAGCACCAGGTCGTCGCGCAGGGCCCCGGCGCTGCGGCCGACCGCGTCCGCCCGCAGGCGGTCGGTCATCTCCCCGAGCTCCAGGCCGGAGAGAGAGTGGGTCATCTCGGCAAAGCTCTCCGGCCGCTGATGGGAGCTGACCGGGCCGGCCTCGAGCCAGCCGTCGGTGCAGAGCACCAAGGTCTCGCCGGGGCTGAGAGCCCGCTCATGCCGCTCGACCGCGGCCCGTCGCCACGCGCCCAGGACCGAGCCTCCGCCGAGCAGCGTCGACCCGGCTTCGGATGAGTGGACCGCGGGCGGGTGTCCCGCCGAGGCGAGCACCAATCGCCACTCGGAGCCCTCACGACGCAGGCGCGCGAGCATCACCGTGGCGAAGTCGTTGAGGGTTTCCCCGGTGAGGAGGAGCTCGTTGACCCGCCGCAGCACCTCGTCCGGCTCCTCGATCTCGCGGGTCAGCCCGCGCACCGAATGCCGCACCGCGACCGAGACACTGGCTGCGGTGCTGCCCTTGCCAGCGACGTCGCCGACCAGGATCCAGCAGCCGTCGTCGGTCGGCAGCACGTCGTAGAGGTCGCCGCCGATTTCGATTCCCTCTCCCGCGGCCTCGAACACGACGGAAATGTCAAGCCCAGGTACGTCGGCCGGTTGCGGCGGCCGCAGTCCCCGCTGCAGGCTCTGGGCGACGCGGTCGCGCTCGCGGTAGAGGCGGGCGTTGTCGAGCGCCAGCGCCGCCCGTTCCCCCAGCTCGGCGAGAAACTCGAGGTCGTCGGGGTCATAGCGCAGGTTGCTGAAGGCGTGGAGGAAGGAGAGGGCGCCGATGGTGCGGCCGCGCGCAACCAGCGGCACCACCGCCGCAGAGTTGTAGCCGGCATCCTCCATCAGTTGCATGTGGTCGTCGTTTTGGGAGACCTTGGCGGCCACCTCTGGCGCCTTCAGATCGCGCCAGATCATCGGCTGGTTCAGCCGCAGGACCTGCGCGACCGGGTGATCGCCGGAAGGGTCGAGCGGCGATTCGCGCCGGATCCGTTCCAGCCGTTGCGCCATCTCCGGATTAGCGCCGGCGACGACGCTGTCCCCGTACCAACCATCGTGGCGGCGAAAATCGATCAGACAGAGCTCGGCCAGCTCGGGCACCGCCGTGCTGACGATCGTCCGCGCCGTCTCCATCAGGTCAAGGGAGCTGTCGAGGAGGCGGCTGGCCGCGACCAGGAACTCCTGGGCGCGGCGCCGCCGCATCTCGGCGGTGATGTCGCGGGCGACCACCGAGGCGCCGATCAGGCCCCGCATCGGGCTGCGGATCGGTGAGACGGTGAGCGAGACGGCGATGCGGGCGCCGTCGGCGCGAATGCGTTCGGTCTCATACGTCACCAGCCGTTCCCCCTGCTTGATCCGCTCAAGGATCACCATCTCCTCGTTTTTGTGGTCGGGAGGAACGAGGAAGGAGATGTGGCGGCCGATCGCTTCCTCGGCGGTGTAGCCGTAGAGGCGGGTGGCGGCAGGGTTCCAGGTGGTGACGATTCCGTCCAGGTCCTTGCTCATCACCGCGTCGTGGGTGCCGCGCACGACCTCAGCCAGGTGCTGGCGGAAGCGCTCCGCCTCGGCGCTGCGCGCCTCCGCCCGGCGCCGGTTGATGAAGGCCCCGAGCTGGTCGGCGAACCCCGCCAGCAGAGCCATCAGCTCCTCTGACTGGGGGTTAAAGGCGAGGGTGTGGAACTCGGCGACGGCAAGTACGTTCTCCGGGGCGCCGATTGGGACCGGAATCGCCAGCGCCGCCTCTAGGCCGAGCTCGGCGGAGACGTCGTAGCGCGGTGCCGGCGTCGGGTACTCGCGGTAGTTGGGGGCAAGTGCGATCTGCCCCATTGCCCAGGCATCGCCAGGAAGGCCGGTGCCTTTCATGAAGCTCAATTCTCGGCTGCGCCGCCAGAGCGGCCTGGCGTCGAGGTCGCGGGTGCTCCAGCCGGAGACCAGCCGCAGAGGGGCCGATTGCCCAACGACTTCCCACAGCGCTCCGGCCTCCCACCGCAGCAGGTCGGCAACGATCTCGAGGAAACGTGGAGCGACCTGATCCAGTGAGTCCCCTTCTATCAGCCGCTCCGCCAGTTCCCGCTGACTCCGCAGATAGCGCAGCAGCTCTAGTTCCTGCGGCTCTTGCATGCTTTCCAAACCTAGCTCTCCCCTGCCAGCAAAGTACCCCCCAAGCTCACGTTTTAAGCCCTTATCCAGAGGGTACTGAACCGTTCAACGGGTTTAGCCAGACGGGAGAAGGCGGGAGAAGCGCGATGTTTCGGTGTGACAACTGCGGAAGCGGTTACTCAACGCAGGCAGCTTCGTCATGGACTTCCTGTCCCCGCTGCCTGGCGAAAGAGAAGATCCAGGTGCCCTTGAGCTTCGAGCTCGGCTGGCAGCGACATACCCATGACCCGTTTTCACCGTTCTCTTCCTCGGGTAGGCGGGAGGGGACTGCAAAAACGAGGAAAGGGGCAAGCGATGTCCGACCGCCTGCAGAACAGGAAAGTCGCCTTTCTGATGGCGAACGAGGGAGTCGAGCAGGTCGAGTTGACCGAGCCGCTTAAGGCTGTGCGAGAGGCCGGCGCGGAGACCGAGCTACTGGCGCCCGAAGCCGGTGAGATCCAGGCCTTCAATCACCTCGACAAGGGTGATTCCTTCGAGGCCGAGCGCGCCGTCGGCGACGCCGATCCCAGTGAATTCGACGGTCTCGTCCTCCCTGGTGGAGTTGCCAATCCCGATCAGTTGCGGGCGAAACCGGAGGCGCAGAAATTTGTCCGTGGCTTCTTCGAAGCCGGCAAGCCGGTCGGGGTTATCTGCCACGGGCCGTGGACGCTGATCGACGCCGGCGTGGCAGAGGGACGGACGCTCACCTCCTGGCCGAGCTTGCAGACCGACCTGCGCAACGCCGGGGCGAATTGGGTGGACGAGGAAGTCCACGTCGAGCAGGGCCTAGTCTCCAGCCGCAAACCGGATGACCTGGAGGCGTTCAACGCGAAGATCGTCGAGGAGTTCGCCGAGGGCGTGCACGAGGGCCAGCGCGCCAAGGCGAGCGTCAGCTAGACAAGGAGGCGAAGACGATGCCACCACGCGGTGTGAAAAAAGGCAGCAAACGCGAGCGCCAGTACAAACACATCAAAAAAAGCGAGAAGGAAGCCGGCCGCTCGACCAAACGGGCGGAGGCGATCGCCGCCCGCGCCGTCAACAAGGAAAAGGCGCGCTCGGGGGAATCGAAGACCTCCTCGCGCAGCTCGACCCGCGGCCGCTCGGCGAGTAGCCGCGGCGGTAAGCAGTCGGGCCACGGCCCCGGCGGCCGCACCCGCGAACAGCTCTACAACGAGGCCAAGAAGCTGGGGATCGAAGGGCGCTCTCGGATGAACAAGAAACAGCTCCAGCGCGCGGTCGCCGGAGCCGGTTAAGTCCCTTCCTCGTCGGGTTGTGTCCGCTTTCCCGCTTCGAAGGCGGCCAGCCCGACGATGATCGAGACCCCTTTCGCGCCCGCCAGACGCTCGGCGCTGCGCGCCTGCGCCCTCGTCACTAAACGAGACGCCTTGTCCATGATCTGGCGGATCTC
>JBQCCT010000261.1:0-7733 GCA_051961955.1 Solirubrobacterales bacterium | reverse complement strand
CGCCTGGTCGAGCAGATCAAGGACGCAGGGCGCAGCCTTTGGTGGTGCCAAAGGCAAGCGCGAGGACACAGAGATGCGATGTACTCGGTGCGTCATCCGGGCGTGCAGGAATTAGAGGCCGATCATCTCACGGGTGGACGGCAAGTCCAGGACCGCTGGCGGGTGCCTGACTTCGGGAAAACACCCCTTCGATGTGGGACTCAGCACGGAGGGCAAGGCTTCCTCCGCCTGAAATGTTCTCAACGACGCTTCTCTCGTCCAAACGCAAATTCTTCGCCCTCAGGTCGCCACCCCTGAAGGGGCGGCAAGACTAGGGAGAGGACGCCGAAGTACGCGCCGGCCGCTCAATGGCGGCCGGCGCGGATCGGGAACCGGCGCGGCGCAGACACCCTGCGCCGCGCCGCCACGCGTGAGGCGCCGAAACCGGCGACCGTTGCCAGCAGCGTCACCACGAGGGCGACGAGGCGGCGGCCGAGTCGCTCGAAGCGCAGCACCTGCCAGCGCTCGGCGCGGGCGATCTCCGCCAGCGGCGGGTCCGGGTTGACGGCGACCGGGTTGCCGACCGCCCGCAGCATCGGCAGGTCGGAGAGCGAGTCGGAGTAGGCGTAGGACTCGGCCAGGTCGATCCCGTGGCGGTCGGCGAATTCGCGCATCGCCTCGACCTTGCCGCGGCCGTAGACGAAGGGGCCGTCGAGGCGGCCGGTGAAGTTGCCCGCGGCGTCGACCTCGTAGCGGGTGCCGATGCCGCCGGTCATGCCGAGGACGTGGGCGAGCGTCTCGACGACGCCGTTGCCGGCGGCGCTGACGATGAAGGTCTGGCGCCCGGCGTCCTGATGGGCGTAGACCTCGGCCAGCATCTGCGGGAAGACGCGCGGCAGGATCGCCGCCATTACTTCCGGCCCCATCCGCTCGATCGTCCGCTCCGGCACGCCGGCGATCAGCTCGCGCGCCACCTTCAGCACCTCGGCGGTGCGGGCGTCGGTGGTGCCGCGCAGGCGGTAGCGCAGGTGCTCGACCGCCCAGCCGGCCAGCTGTCGACGGCTCACTATTCTCTGGCTGGCGGCGATGCGGGCGAACTGCATCCCGCTCGACCCCGCCATCAGGGTCTTATCCAGGTCGAAGAAGGCAGCGGCCCGCGGCGCGCCTTCGCTCGCGGGCCGGCCACCTTCCAAGGTCAGCCTCCGTTGACCTCGATAACGATCGCGTCGCCCTGGCCGCCGCCGGAGCAGATCGCGGCGACGCCGAGACCGCCGCCGCGGCGGCGCAGCTCGTGGACGAGGGCGCCGACGATGCGGGAGCCGGAAGCGCCGATCGGATGGCCGAGGGCGATCGCGCCACCGTTGACGTTGACCTTCTCCTCGTCGACACCGAGCATCCGCACGGAGTTCAGGGCGACCGAGGCGAAGGCCTCGTTGATCTCCCAGAGGTCAACTTCCTCAGGGCTCTTGCCGATCTTCTCCAGCGCCTGCTTGGCGGCGTTGGCCGGCGTTTTCGCCAGATAGGGGAAGTCATCGGCGACGGTGCCGTAGGAGAGGATCCGCGCCAGCGGCGTCCTCCCTTCCTTCTCCGCCCACTCTTCGGAGGCGACGACGATCGCGCCGGCGCCGTCGTTGACGCCCGGGGCATTGCCGGCGGTGTGGGTGGCGTCCTCGCCGCCGATCGCCTTCAGCTTCGCCAGCGTCTCCAGGGTGGTGTCAGGGCGAATCGCCTCGTCGGTCTCGACCGTGGTCTCGCCCTTGCGCGACTTGACGGTGACGCCGACGATCTCTTCGGCGAGACGGCCGGCTTCGGTCGCCTCGTGGGCGAGCCGGTGCGAGCGCTCGGCGAAGCGGTCCATGTCGACGCGGGTGATCTCCAGCTCATTGGAGACCTCGCTCGCCTCGTTGATCATCTGTTTCTCGGTGAAGGGGTTGGTGAGACCGTCGTGGGTCATCGCGTCGAGCGCCTTGACGTCGCCCATCCGGAAGCCGAAGCGGGCGTTCGGCAGCAGGTACGGCGCCTTGCTCATCGACTCCATGCCGCCGGTGACGGCAACCTCGGAGTCGCCGGCGCGGATCGCCATGTCGGCAATGCCCAGCGAGCGCATGCCCGAAGCGCAGACCTTGTTGATGGTCTCCGAGGGGACCTCCTTTGGGATCCCGCCTTTGATTTGGGCCTGGCGCGAGGGGATCTGGCCCTGGCCGGCCTGCAGGACCTGGCCGAAGACGACCTGCTGCACCTGCTCGGGGGCGACCCCCGAGCGCTCGAGCGCGGCCTCGATCACCTGGCCTCCGAGGTCGGTGGCATCGAGTGAGGACAGCCCTCCGCCCATCTTGCCGAAGGGGGTGCGCGCGGTTCCGAGAATTACTGAGCTGGGCATCTACTGCCTTTCCTTTCCAAAGTTCGTCTGGCCTGGCCCCTGTCTGCCAGGTCCAGCGGATGACGATACCGACAGGTCGTAGACTCGCGACCGATGAGGGTCGAGCTGAAGCCGGGCGAGCTGCGCGACATGGGGGCTGATCTCCTCGTCGTGGGGCTGCTCGATGACGGCAGACTGCCACCCGAGATCGCCAGCGCCGCCGGGGCGGACAGCGCCAAGAGTGCCTTCAAGAAGTTCTCGCTGCTGCGGCCGGATGGCTTTTCGCCGGTGCTGGTCGTGGGGCTGGGCAAGGGCGACGAGCTCGCTCCCGAGAAGCTGCGTGTCGCCGCCGCCGTCGCCACCAAGGAGGCGGGGCGGCTGGAGGCGAGGTCGATCGCCTGGGCGTTCCCGGACGGCATCGACTCCGAGCTCGCCGCGGACGCCCTGGTTACCGGCACGATCCTCGCCGCCTACCGCTTCGACCGCTTCAAGTCGGGCGACCGTGACGACTCGCCGCGACTCGAAACGCTGACGTTGCCCGGACCGGCCGAGTTTGCCGCGACCGTCGCGAGGGCTCGCGTCACCGCCGAAGCCCAGAACCGGTCCCGCGACCTGCAAGGTACGCCGGCCAACTTCGCCACCCCCCGCTTCCTCGCTGAGCGGGCCGAGGAGATCGCCGCGGGTTCCGACGCCCTCGACATCGAGGTCTTCGGTCGTGCCGAGCTGGAAGAGAAAGGGATGGGCGGGCTGGTCGCGGTCGGCCAGGGGAGCGCCGAGGAGCCAAAGCTGATCGTCCTCCACTACGCCGGCGGCGGTTCCGGGCCCAAAGTCGCCTTCGTCGGCAAGGGCGTTACCTTCGACACCGGCGGCATCTCGCTGAAGCCGGGGGCCGGGATGCACGAGATGAAGATGGACATGTCGGGCGCCGCCGCCGTGCTCGAGGCCACCGCGGCGATTGCCCAGCTCGGCCTCTCGCTCGACCTCCTCGCCCTCATCCCCACGACCGAGAACATGCCGTCGGGTATGGCGATCAAGCCGGGTGACGTGATCACCCAGTACAACGGCAAGACCGTCGAGGTCAACAACACTGACGCCGAGGGCAGGCTGATCCTCGCCGATGCCCTCGCCTACGCGGTCGAGCAAGGGGCCGAGCGAATCGTCGATCTCGCCACCCTCACCGGCGCCGTCGAGGTCGCGCTCGGCTCGACCTACGCCGGCCTGATCTCCAACGATGACGTACTCGCCGCCGCGGTCATCGAAGCCGGTGAAATAACCGGCGAGCTGGTCTGGCGTCTGCCGCTCCACCCCGAGTACAAGGAGCTGATGAAGGGGACGGTCGCCGATCTCTCCAACCTCGCCAAAAAGCGCAAGGCCGGGACGATCACCGCCGCCTCCTTCCTCGAGGAGTTCGTCGACGAGACGCCCTGGGCGCACCTCGACATCGCCGGCACCTCGTGGGGCGTCGGCCGCGAGTACGTCGGCAATGACGCCAGCGGCTTCGGAGTGCAGCTGCTGGTCGAACTCGCCCACCATTTCTCCACCGAAAACCACTTCGCCTAACCCCCGAGGATCATGCAAGTGGCGATCCCGTGCGCCAGCAGCTTGCCGCTGTCGGCGGGCTCAGCGTCGCCTCGGCGGTCGCCTGCCTGCGGCCGCGGTAAAGGACGCTCGCCTCGCGGCGGGACCGTGCCGGTGACGACTGCCCGCATGTAGTCGAGGCCGGACATCTCGGCGCCGAGCGCGGCCGTCGCCACCGGGTCCTGCCAGACCAGGGTGCGACTGCGCGAGCTCTCCGGATCGGCGGCGGCGAAGGTCTCGGCGAGCTCCGCCGCCGTCCCCTCCGGAGCGGTGATGACGCCGTCGGCGCTCACCTGATCTCGATCCTCCGCACGATGGTCGCGGGCTGCCGCCGCTGCGCCGCCGGGTAGTGCAGGTCGGCGCTGATCTCCGCCTCGCTGATCTCTATCTGCGGGCTTTTGGCGCGGCGGTGCTGCCTGTGTCTTGGGATCAGCCTCATCTCGGGCCTCCAATCGACTTGGTTGCATGAAGCAACTCTGGACAGCCTGAGCCTACCGCACGTCAGTTGCTTGATGCAACTAAGTGTGCGAAGATCACACTGTGCTGCGTCGCGACTATCCCGCCATCGACTCCTCGGTTGCCAAGGCCCTGGAGGTGGTCGGCGAGCGCTGGTCGCTGCTGATCGTGCGCACGGTGCTGCTCGGCAACCGCCGCTTCAGCGAGATGCAGGAGTCCCTCGGCATCGCTCGCAACGTCCTCTCGGCGCGCATCCAGCGCCTGCTCGACGAAGGCATCCTCGAACGCCGCGCCTACTCGGAAAGCCCACCCCGCTACGAGTACTTCCTCACCCAGAAGGGCCTGGACCTCTGGCCCGCCCTGATCGCCCTGCTCCACTGGGGCGAGCGTTACTCCCCCGCCCCCGGCGGCCCCAAGCGCCTGATCGTCCACAAGGGCTGCGGCGGCACCGTCAGCGAGCGCGGCATCTGCGAAAGCTGCGGCAAGACCCTCACCGCCCGCGACGCCAAGCAGGTACCAGGGCCGGGGGTGAAGCCTCACACTGGCGTCGCTGGTAAGACGGCCGATTAAGTTCTGTCGTCCTAGTCTTTGGACTGTTTCTCGTCCGCTAAGACGATGTACTCCTCAAGCATGTTCCGATCTTTCGGTCGATTTGCAGCTCGCTTCATCTGAATGAGGCGGTCGATCGAAGTAACCCTCACCTCTACGCCCTCGAGCCTCTTCAAGGCAGAATCGGCGCGAAGCCGCTCATAGCCACCGCTGCCATCGACGTCTCCAAGCACATCGAACTTCCCAAAGGGGCTGTCGAAGGTGAAGTTCGCCCCGTTTTCAAGGGTGCGCTCATCCAGCTGGACGGGCAGATCCTTCGGCGCACCACGCAGAGTCACCTCAAGCTCACGCAATGCCCGCACTAGGCGCTTGAGATTGGAGTGCTCGCGAGCGTAGGCGACGTCGAGATCGAAGGTCGGATAAGCGGAACCGTGCGCCAGTCCCGCAATGCCTCCGATAACGACGAAGTCAACTCCGTGCCGAACGAGGGTCTCCAGCAGACGCTGAAGTTGGAGGGGTGGATCGGAGGCACTTGAAGGGGCCATCACCATGCTCAAGCCTCCAGGCCCTGCTTTTCTCCCCCCCCTGTTACGGCGGACAAAGTCGGCAAATGCGAGACCCTGGCGTACCCGATCTTCCGGAGTCATCTCCAAATTCGCCTGGTTGAGCGTGACATCAACCCCCCAATTTCGAGGCTCCGTCGAAAGCACCAGGTCCTCTCCGAGCAGGTGAAGCAGCTCCGCCAGCGTCTGCACAGTCGGTGAGACCCGATCCTTCTCGATCCGCGAGATGGCCGACTGGGTGGTGCCGGCCCTAATCGCCAGGCGCTCTTGGCTGAGACCGTGCCGGATGCGGGCTTCACGAAGTAAGCGCCCTGGAGTCATAGGCTGAGTATCTCATAAAAGAGATCATTACTTAAGCGAGATGATTGCCCTCACTCGTCGATTCCCTTTGGGCGCTAGTTTTGATCCGAATCAGGAAAGGGCGACGAGGAGGAATGCATGGCAACGGCGGCTGAGCTTCAGGTCAAGGACAAGGTCTTCATCGGCGGCGAGTGGATCGAGCCGAGCGGGGCGGAGCCGATCGAGGTGGTGAACTCGACCACCGAGGAGGTGATGGGGACGATCCCGGGCTGCTCGCCAGACGACGCCGACCGGGCCGTGGTCGCGGCGCGGGAGGCCTTCGACGGCTGGGCGGGTACTTCGCGCGAGGAGCGGGCCAGCTATCTCTCGGCGATCGCCGCCGGGCTGAACGAGCGGGGCGACGAGATCGCCGCGACGATCACCCAGGAGCTGGGGATGCCGCTGAAGCTGAGCCGGATGATCCAGGTCGGGCTGCCGGCCTCCCAGTTCGCGGCAATGCCAGGGCTGATGGAGGAAGTCGCGTGGGAGGAGGAGATCGGCAACTCGCGGGTGCTGCGCGAGCCGGTCGGCGTGCTCGGCGCGATCACGCCCTGGAACTACCCGCTGAACCAGATCGCCGCCAAGGTCGCCCCCGCCCTCGCCGCCGGCTGCACCGTGGTGCTGAAGCCGAGCGAGGTGACGCCGCTGAACGCCTTCCTGCTGGCCGAGGTGATCGAGGCGGCGGGGCTGCCGGCCGGCGTCTTCAACCTCGTCACCGGGACCGGCCCGGTGGTCGGCGAGGCGATCGCCGCGCACCCGGGCGTCGACATGGTCTCCTTCACCGGGTCGACCCGGGCCGGGCGGCGCGTCAGCGAGCTCGCCGCGGCGACGGTGAAGCCGGTGGCGATGGAGCTCGGCGGCAAGTCGCCGAACGTGATCCTCGACGACGCCGACCTCGAGAAGGCGGTGCCCGACGGCGTCGCCAAGTGCTTCCTCAACTCCGGCCAGACCTGCAGCGCCCTGACCCGGATGCTGGTCCCCCGCCAGCGCCTCGCCGAGGCCGAAGAGCTGGCCAGGGTGGCAGCGGAGACGTTCACGCCGGGCGACCCGTTCGACTCTTCGACCCGGCTCGGCCCACTCGTCTCCGATGTGCAGCGCGAGCGCGTCCGCGGCTACATTCGCAAGGGTCAGGAAGAGGGCGCGCGGCTGGTGACCGGCGGCGGCGAGCCGCCGGAGGGTCTCGACCGCGGCTACTTCGTCCGCCCCACCGTCTTCTCCGAGGTGACGCCGGAGATGACGATCGGCCAGGAGGAGATCTTCGGGCCGGTGCTGGTGATCCAGCCCTACCAGAGCGAGGAGGACGCAGTTCGGATCGCCAATTCGACCCGGTACGGCCTCGCAGGCGGCGTCTGGTCCGCCGACACTGACCGCGCCATCGGCGTCGCCAAACGCATCCGCACCGGCCAGATCGAGATCAACGGCGGCGCCTTCAACCCCCTCGCTCCCTTCGGCGGCTACGGCCAGTCCGGCCACGGCCGCGAGAACGGCCGCTATGGGATCGAGGAGCTGCTGCAGGTGAAGAGCTTGCAGCTATAGGGACAGAGCCGTCGCGGTAGAGGGGTCCGGTCATCCCCTGGGCGAATTCGTCGCGGCCCTATCGGGCCTGGCTCCTGGAGATGCTGCTCTCCTATGGAGAGCAGCAATCAGATTGCATATCGCGCGCTTCGCGGACCGATATCCCTCCGGAGGAATGTTCGGCGACATGCAATCTGATGTTTGCGCGGCAAAGCCGCGCTCCAGGTTCTCCCCTACCGGAGGGAGGGGAGGTCGATTCCAGAGGAGGGGTATCGGTCCCCTGTACCGGGTGAGCTTGGTCCCAAGGCCGTCAGGGCTGCGGAGGCAGGTATTCGTTGTCGAACAGTTCCGACGCCGGCCACGTGCGCTTGATCATTCCTTCTTCGCGCATCCAG
>JBQCCT010000260.1:0-5433 GCA_051961955.1 Solirubrobacterales bacterium | reverse complement strand
CGCGCGGACGGCACCCAGATGTCGATCCAGAAGCTGGCGCCGCCGCGGCTCCCCAAGGGGAAGGCGCGCTTGTTCGCGCGCCTGCGCGGCGGTCACGGACGCGGCGATGCGCTCACCGTCCCCTTCGGTGCGCCGGCGCTGCTCAGCGGCCGTCTTACCCGCGCCGACGGCGCCGCCCTCGGCGACCGCGAGTTGCGCGTCGTCTCCCACCCCTCCCGCGGCGCCCTGGTGCCGCTCGGGGCGCAGACGGTGCGAACCGGTGAGCAGGGCGGCTTCGAGCTGCGGCTGCCGCCCGGTCCCTCGCGCCGCGTCACCGTCAGCTTCGCCGGCGACGGCGGGCTGGAGCCGGCGCAGCGGCCGGGGCTGGAGTTGCGCGTCCGCTCCGGCATTTCGCTGCAGGCCGCACCGCAGAGTCTGCGTACCAGCGAAGTGGTGCGGCTGAGCGGCAGGGTCTCCAGCCGCGGGGCACCGATCCCTCGCCGCGGCAAGCTGGTCGCGATCCAGTACCTGGAGGAGGCGACCGATCGCTGGCGGCCGGTGCTCGTCACCCGCAGCGACCACCACGGCCGCTTCCGCACCCACTACCGCTTCCGCTACGTCAGTGGGCAGGCGTCGATCCGGCTGCGGGCGACGGCGCTGGCCGAGGAGCGCTGGCCGTACGCGCCCGGCTCCTCGCGTCCGGTCACCGTCCGGGTTCACGGATGAGGCGCTCCGGGGCTCGGCAGGGAATCGTTAGGGTTCGGGCCATGTCGCAAGCGACCCTTCACACCAGCGCCGGGGCGATCGTGCTCGAGCTTCACGACGAGGACGCGCCGAAAACCGTCGAGAACTTCCGCAAGCTGTCGGCGGATGGCTTCTACGACCAGCTCGTCTTCCACCGGGTGATCCCGGACTTCATGATCCAGGGAGGCTGCCCGGAAGGCACCGGCCGCGGCGGACCCGGCTACACCTTCGAGGACGAGATCAACGACCGCAAAGTCGTCCGCGGCGCGCTGGCGATGGCGAACGCGGGGCCGAACACCAACGGCTCCCAGTTCTTTATCGTCACCACCGGCGCGGCGCCGTGGCTCGACGGCAAGCACACGGTCTTCGGCGAGGTGATCGACGGCATGGACGTGGTCGACGCGATCGAGTCCGTCCCGACCGACGCCGCCGACAAGCCGCGCGAGCCGCAGACGATCGAACGGGTCGAGCTCGACCGGGAGTAGGAGAGGCGCCTCTATTCGCCGGCGGCCGAGCCGCCGGCGATTTCGCGGGCGTGGCGTTCGCGCCGCCGTTGCAGCGCTTCGCCCGGCCGCCAGAGGCTGACGAGGCCGGCGACGAGGGTGACGAGGAAGATCTGGCCGAGCATCATCTCCAGGCCGGCGATCAGGCGGCCGGGCTGCCCGCCGGGGACGAGGTTGCCGTAGCCGGTGGTGGTCAGGGTCGTGTAGCTGAAGAAGAGGAAGTCGCCACCGCTGGGGCTTGGGTGGCCTTCGAAGAAGGGGCCGCCCTGCAGCCGGTCGATCGTCCCGTAGAGGAAGGTGAAGAGGATCCCGAGCGCGATGTAGACGCTGATCGCGCCGAGGATCGTCCGCGAGCCGATCTCGGCGCTCAGCACCACCCGCCGCAGCACCGCTCCCATCGCCACCGCCAGCAGCCCGATCTGGATCAGCGAGGCGAGGTTGAGGAAGGTGCGCTCGCCGGAGATCGCGGCGACCGCCGCCAGCCCCACCGCCAGCGCCGAGAACCAGAGCGCCCGGCGCACGAAGCGCGCTTTCACGTGCGAGCTGGTCAGCGCGACGATCGAGGTGACGCTGGTCGCCAGCGTCAGCACCACCGCCGACCAGCCGCGGTTGTGCATCAGCGAAGCCAGCACGTAGGTGAGGAGGACGAGGGCCAGGACCAGCCCGAACGCGTCCCTCACCTTTTCCGCGCGCACTCGCCAGCGCTCACGGCGACGGCCGCGCCTGCCGTTGCTCATGCTCGCACGTTCGGTTGTCGGCGGGCGTTTCCTGCCTAAGGAGGGAATCCGGCTAGCGCTGCCGCAGCAGCGAGAGCGGGTCCTCGTCAATTCGCTCCGCGATCCGCTCGACGCTTCTCAGCGTCAGGTTTCGCTCTCCTCTCTCGACGCCGCCCATATAGGTCCGGTGGACTCCGAGCACCTCGGCGAAGGCCTCCTGACTCAGTCCCCGCGCCTGGCGGTAAGCGCGGAGGTTGCGGCCGATCGTTCGCTGCAGGTCGCCCTCCATAAAGCGGAACGCTCTCGCTCCGCTACTTGAAGGTCTACAGACTTATAAGTAGCATCGTTTTGGTCAGAGAGACGGAGGGGGTGGGATTCGAACCCACGAGACGCCGAAAGGCGCCTAACGGCTTTCAAGGCCGCCGCATTAAACCGCTCTGACACCCCTCAGAAAAACAGCCGCCGACGAATGCTAAAGCCGAACCGCGCCGCCCGCGCTTGCGAGGCCTGATTGGATTCCCTGATGCGTCGGTTGCTGGTTCTTGCGTCGGTGATGATCTTCTTCGACGTCACCTTCTTTGCGGCGATCTCGCCGCTGCTTCCCCAGTACGTCAATGACCTTGGAGTGAGCAAGGGAGAAGCGGTCATCCTTTCTGCCGCTTATGCAGCGGGAACGCTGTTCGGATCGCTGCCCGCCGGCTTCGTCGCCAGTCGGATGGGCCCGCGACGCACGGTCATCCTCGGCTTGCTGACCCTCGGCTGCTCGAGCCTTGCCTTCGGTTTTGCCCATCAGATCGTCCTGCTCGATGGAGCTAGATTTATTCAAGGAATCGCCGGCGCGCTGATTTGGTCGGGAGCGCTGACCTGGCTGATCACCTCCGCTCCGGAGGAGAGGCGCGGTTCGATCATCGGCACGGCATTGGGGACCGCGGTGGCAGGGGCGCTGCTCGGTCCCGCCCTGGGGGCGATCGCTGGCTTGATCGGTACCGAACTCGTCTTCAGTTCGGTCCTCCTGATCACGGCCCTGCTCTCGTACTTCGCGTCGCGGTTGCCCGAGGCCGGCCCTCCTCAACGCCAGGCGCTGGGCGAGGTGGTGAGGATCATGTTCAGCCGCCCGCTGCTGGGAGCCGCCGCCTTGGTCGCTGTCCCCTCGGTGATGTTCGGGGCGATTGAGGTGCTGGTGCCGTTGCGGATGGACGATCTCGGCGGCGGCCAGGGGCTGATCGCTGCCGGGTTCATCGCTGGGGCCGGCCTGGAGGCGGTGCTGGCGCCACTCTCCGGCAAGCTCTCCGACCGTGTCGGACGGCGGCTGCCCTACTTGATCGGCCTCTCGATCTGCGCCGCGGCGATAGTGGCGATCGCGCTGGTGGCGACGCTTGGCGAGGTCCTGGGTGGCCTGGTTCTTACCTCGCTCGGCGCCGGACTCTGCTTCGCCCCGGCCCTGGCGTTGATCGCCGACGTCGCCGAGAAAAGCAGTCTCCACCAAGGCTTTGCCTCTGGGGTCTCGAACATGGCCTGGGCCACGGGTCAGGTGATCGGCGGCGTCGGCAGTGGGATAGTCGCCAGTGTCGCCGGCTACGCGATGCCGAGCCTGGCGATCGCAGCATTGCTGGCCCTAACCGTCTTGTTTGCGTTCCGGTCGATGGAGCCGGGGAAGAAGCCACGCCCGGCCACACCGGAGGGCAAGCCTCACTCGGCAGGCGCTGATGGCACGCCTCGGGCGTCCCGTTGCGACGGCATTAGGCTCCGCCTATGCCGCGACCGAAGCGGGTAGCTGCCGGGAAGTGGGCGAACTGGGCTGGCGACCAGTCCTGCCGGCCAGCGCGGATTGCTCGCCCGGCAAATCGGAAGGAGCTGACGGCAGCGGTCGGCGCCGCTGTGACGGCCGGGCAAAAAGTGCGAGTTGCCGGCTCCGGTCACTCCTTCACCGAGGTGGCGCTGACGGAGGGGACGATGATCGACCTCGCGGCGCTGAGCGGCGTCATCGACGCCGACTCGGGCTCGGGCCTGGTCAAGGTCGGCGGCGGCACCGTCCTCGCCGACCTCAACGAGGAACTGGTTGGGCTCGGGCTGGCGATGGAGAACCTCGGGGACATCGACCGGCAGACGGCCGCTGGAGCGATCTCTACCGGCACCCATGGCACCGGCGCCAAGCTGCGCAACCTCTCCGCCCAGGTCGAGGGCCTGGAGCTGGTGCTGGCCGACGGCAGCGTCCGCCACCTCGGCGCCGCCACCGACCCGGAGCTGCTGCAGGCGGCGCGGGTGGGAGTGGGGGCATTGGGGGCGATTGCGGCGGTGACGCTGCGCTGCGTCCCGGCCTTCAACCTGCTCCGGATCGACTCGCCACACCCGCGCGAGGAAGTGCTCGACAGCTTTGAGGAGCGCGCTGCGGCGAACGAGCATTTCGAGCTCTTCACCTTCCCCTACTCCGACCTGGCGTTGGTGCTGGAGCGCAACCGCCAGGAGGAGCCGACGCGCCCGCGCGGCCGCGGCGCCGCCTATCTCAACGACATCGTCTTCGAGAACTGGGCGCTGGGGCTGCTCGCCGCGACCGGCAAGGCGATGCCGCGGACGATCCCGGCGCTCTCGCGGCTGGCCGGCCGTCTCGCCTCCGGCAGCCGCACCAGCGACCGCAGCGACCGCATCTTCGCCAACGAGCGGCGGGTGCGCTTCACCGAGATGGAGTACGCGCTGCCGCGCGAGCACGGGCCGGAGGCGGCGCGGCGGGTCGTCGAGTGGGTGCGCCGCAACGAATACCCCGTCTTCTTCCCGATCGAGATGCGGGTCTCGGCCGGCGACGACGCCTACCTCAGCCCCGCCTACGAACGCGCCAGCGCTTACATCGCCGTGCACCAGTACCGGGGGATGGAGTGGCGGCCCTACTTCGAGGCGGTCGAGGCGATCATGGACGACTACGGCGGCCGCCCCCACTGGGGCAAGCGTCACTTCCAGACCGCCGCCACCCTCGCCCCGCGCTACCCCGCCTGGCAGGACTTCCAGCACGCCCGCGACCTCCTCGACCCGGGCCGCACCTTCAGTAACGAGTACACCGACCGCGTCCTGGGCCCCTGATGCCGACGGGCCGATTTCCCGACATATAGGTGGGTTTTAGGCCCATCGACCTAGAGGAAAGCGTGGTTTTCGCCTCTGTACGTCGGGACCTCGTCGACGATGGCGTCGCCTTCGACCAGGTAGAGGGTGTTGAAGCGCTCGCAGAGCTCGCCGGCCTTGGCGTGGCGGAAGTAGACGCGGTCGCCGACGCTGAGGCCGGCGGCGCCGGGGCCGAGCAGCGGCGTCTGTACCTCGCCGGCGCCCTCCTCGCGGTCGAGCTCAAGGCCCTCCGGCAGCCACGGCACCGGCAGCCGCGCTGCGTCGCCAGCTCCGGACGCGCGGTAGCCGCCGCCGTGCGGGGTCGCCACGCTGCGCGACGGCTTGCGCACGACCGGCACGGCGAACCCCGCCGCCGGGGTCAGGCGGATGCGGCTGTAGTG
>JBQCCT010000259.1:0-5426 GCA_051961955.1 Solirubrobacterales bacterium | reverse complement strand
CGCTCGGGAACGAAGTCGAGCCGCGTCTGGGTGGCTTTGTTGCCGCGGCCGGTGTCCCCACCGGAGCCGATGGCAACGACTGATTGGTTCTGCTGGTAGGCCGCGCCGCGTTCATGTTCGTGAGGGTTGAGGAACGACGTCAGTCGTTCCGACTGATACCCCTTGAGAACCGGGTGCCCCACCGCCGGTGCGACGACGAGGACCAATGCGATCAGGCCAGCGATCCCGCCGCCGATGACCGCGAAGTGCGTCCAGGGGACGCCTCCGAAGTACATGACGCCGAGGGTGGCGACCGCGAGCACCAGTGAGGTGCCGAGGTCGGGCTGCAAGAAGACGAGCGCAGCCGGTGCCAGGCCGAGGCACAGGTAGCGGACGGTGCGCTGCACCGCCGAGCCCCGCCTGGCGCCATCGATCACGAACCCGGCAAGCGCGAGCACGAGCAGGAGCTTGCCGAGCTCCGATGGCTGGAAACTGAAGAAGGGAAGTTCGAAGGCGCGCCGCGAGCCGCGGGCGGCAAAGCCGAAGACGAAGACGAGGGCGACGCTGGCGCAGAGGAAGGTGTAGATACCGACCCGCAGCTCGCGGAAGCGCGAGTAGTCGATCCGCGTCAGCAGCACCATTCCGGCGATCCCGAGCAGGGCGTAGATCGCCTGGCGCTCGACGTAGTAGTCGGGGCTGCCGGGGACGTCGTGCGTGGTCGCCTGTCCCAGCGTGAAGACGCTGAAGGCGACCAAGCCCACCGCGGCAATGGTCAGCGGCCAGTCCATGTGTGCCAGCCCCAAGCGCTCGGCGATGCCGACGTGGACCGTGAACGGCTCCGGCCTGGCGTTGCGGGTTCTGGTGGCGTACATCATGGGTGTTGGGTTCCGGCTTCACCGTTGCCGGCGCGGCTTTCGGCCGCGATCTGATCGTGGAAATAGGCTTCGAGGATCGTATGGGCGGCTGGTGCGGCAGCTTGGACTCCGAAGCCGCCTTCCTCGATGGTGACCACCGTCACGATACGCGGATTCGGATACGGGGCGAGGATGCAGTACCAGGATTGGTCGGCATGTGGGGGACTTCGTTCCGCGGTTCCCGTCTTGCCCGCCACCGGGATCGGGAAGCTGCCGAAGACAGGGTCGGAGGTGCCGCCGGGGGACTGCGCGGCCTCGTGCAGGCCTTCGAGGATGGCGCTGCGCCAGGCCGGATCGATCGGGATCTTGCGCCGGATCGGCGGGTCGAATTCCTTCAGCACCCGCCCGGCCGCGTCGTCGACTTCCATCCCCAGGTGGGGGGTGACGATCTTGCCGCCGTTGCCGAGCGCCGCGTAGGCGACCGCCATCTGCAGCGGGTTGGTCTGCAGGTCGCCCTGCCCGGTCGCGAGCTGGATGTTGTCGCCGGCCGACCAGGGCCGTTCGGTTTCGCCTTGCTTGAAGAGCTGGTCGCGCCAGTGTTTGCTTGGCAGCAGACCGTCGGTGTTGACAGGGACGTCGATCCCGGTCGGGCGGCCGATCCCGAGTTTGTGCGCCCATTCCTGCAGATCGTTGGTGTTCCACATTTTCAGCCCCAGCGTGTAGAAGAAGACATCGTCGGAGACCTGCAGGGCCGGGACCAGCGTCAGCGGGCCGTACGAGGCGCCTTCGGCGTTTTTGAAGCACTGGCCGCCGACGCAGAGCTGACCGGGGTCGTTGATCGTGGTCGAGGGCGTGATCACGCCGTTTTCCAGCGCCGCTAGCGCGGTGATGATCTTGAAGGTCGAGCCCGTCGGATATTCACCTTCGGTGGCGCGGTCAAGCAGCGGTGCGGATTCGCTCCGGTAGAGCGTGTTGACCTGCGCCTGAGTCATTGGAGGGGTCAGCTCGGAGGGTTCGAAAGTGGGAAACGAACCGAGGCCGAGGATCTGACCGTTGTCGACGTTCATCGTGATGAACGCACCCGGCAGGCCCTGACTGGCCAGCGCCGCTTCCCCTGCTTCCTGGACCGGTTGCTCGATGGTCAACTTCAGGCTCTCGCCCGGCGTCGGTGCCTTCGAGACCAGCTGTCCGCCAGGGGTGGGCTGACCAAGCGCGTTGACCTGGATCTTGGTCAGGCCCGGCTGCCCCCGCAGGAAGCGATCGTAGGTGCCCTCGACTCCGCCTTTACCGATTTGGTCGCCGGGTTCCAGGTTCTTGTAAGCGGGTTCCTTCAGCTCTTCTTCGTCGACCTCGCCGACGCTGCCAAGCAGGTGGGCGGCGAGGGTCCCGTGCGGGTAGTGGCGAACGAAGACCCGCTGCACGCTGACCCCGGGGAATTCGCGCTGGTGTTCCTCGACGTAGGCGACGAGGTAGAAGCCGACGTCCTGGCGCAGCGTCACCGGCGCCCCGGCGGCGACTTCTTCACCTTTGCGGATCGTCTTGCGCACCTTCTTCAGCGACATGTGCGCGAGGCCTCCCAGCCGCGCTAGCTCGGCCCGTTCTGCGGCCGGGTCGGCGGGCAGCTTCGTCGTGTTCAGCTGCAGTGCAAGGGCGGTGCGGTTGTCGACGATCACGTTGCCTTCGCGGTCGAGGATGTCGCCGCGGGGCGCGATCACCTTGAACTCGCGGGTCCGGTTGTTCTTCGCCTCCGCCAGATACTTTTCGCCGTCGAGGATCTGCAGGTTCCAGAGGCGGAAGAAGAGGACGCCGAAGAGGGCGACGGCGATGCCGCCGAGGACCGCGATCCGCAACCCCAATCGGGTTCGGCGCGGACGTTCCTCGTTGCCCAGGTACATCGCCTCAGACCCCCGGCGCTCGCGCTCGCCTGCCGTGCCGCATCCCGGACCTACCCCGCCGTTTCCGCGGTCGCCTGCGCCGCGGCGCCATCGGCTCCTCGACCAGCGCCGGCCGCAGCGCCCGCCGCAGGCCGATGTAGATCGCCCAGCCGAGGAAGAAGGCGAAGATGCTCTTCAGCAGGATGTCGCGGATCACCAGCGGGCTGATCGGCGCGTCGATACCCAGCATCAGCTCGACCGCGCCGAAGCCGAGCTCGGCGAACAGGGTCAAGACCATGCAGAGCAGCGGCGGCACCAGCGGGCTGTGGATCTCGAAGCGCTCGCGGAAGAGCCCGGCTAGGTAACCGGTTGCCAACAGGACCAAAGAGCCGCCGCCGAGCGGGGCGATCAACAGACAGTCGAGCAGGAACCCCACGGAGAACCCGCTTACCGCGCCGGCCATCGTGCCGCCGAGCAGGCCGAGCACGGCGACCAGCGAGGGCAGCACGTCGGGGCTGACGTGGAAGAGGGCGACCTGTGAGAAGAAGGAGAGCTGCAGGATCACGCCGGCGATCACGATCGCAACCAGGCGCGCGGCGATCTTCGGGGTCAGGATCACCCGCGCGAGCCTCCCGTCAGGACCTGGACGAGGTCGAGTTCGCGTAGGTCGGCGAAAGGCCGCACGTGAACCTGCTGCTGAGCCTCCTGCTCGACCAGCGAGGCTTCGGTCACTTCGCCGATTGGCAGGTTCGGCGGGTCGCCCGCCTCCAGTCCTGCGGCGCGCCAACCCGAGGTCACCACCGATTGTCCCTTTCCAACCCGCTTTTCCGAGTTGAGGAAGTCGAGGATCAGGTCGCCGGGGTCGCCCACCGATGGCTTGAGCACGCCTTGGACGCCGCTGGGGACGATCTTCGCCGCGACAGCGCTGGATTGGTCGGAGAGCAGCGTCACCTGGGCCGAGCCGCCGGTGACGGCGGAAACCGAACCGACGAGACCGTCACCGTCGACCACCGGGTCGTGCACCCTCACCCCGTCGCCGGAGCCGACGTCAATCGTCACATCGGCGAACCAGACCGTCGGCGAGCGGGAGATCACGCGACCGGTGACGGGCGTGTAACCGGAGGGGATGTCGCCGCTACGGTCGAGGCCGACCAGCTTGCGCAGCTGGGCGTTTTCGGCTACCGCCGCCTGCGCCCCCACAGCTTGTTTGCGGGCGATTTCCAGTTCGTGATGCAGACGAGTGTTCTTCCCCTTGGCGTCGAAGGTCTCGTCGAACCAGTTGACGAGGTCGCGCGCCGGCTTCAGGGCCCGGTCGGCGACCGACTGGATCGGGCTGAAGATGGCGCTGACACCTCGCTGCACGCCATCGGATCCCTGCCCGTAGGTGACGGTGAGCAGGGCAAATGAGCCGACAATCAGAAGTGCGAGCACCGCCCGGCGGCGGCGTACTTGCTTTCGATACACGTTGGGGACCTAAGTTCGGGGATTCGCATGAGCAGCGGCTAAAGCCATCGTCTACAGCCTGGGCCGCGCTCCGTTGTTACGACCGGCGCGGTGGATCGTCTCGACCTCCTCGAGGGAGATGCCGGAACCGACCGCCACGCACGTCAACGGCGACTCTGCCAGTTGACAGGGCATCTGGCACTCGTCGCGCAGGCGCTGCTCCAGTCCTTGCAGAAGCGCTCCGCCTCCGGCGAGGGTGATGCCGCGATCCATGATGTCACCCGCAAGCTCCGGCGGGGTGCGGTCGAGGGTCTCCTTGACCGCGGCGACGATGTGGCTGACCGGCTCCTCAAGCGCCCCGCGCACCTCCTCGGAGCTGAGTTCGATCGTCTTCGGCAGGCCGGAGACGAGGTCGCGGCCCCGGATCTCGGTGCGGACCTCTTCCGGCAGCTTCGAGGCCGAGCCCGCCTCGAGCTTGACCTCCTCCGCCGTCTGGGTGCCGATCGCGAGTTTGTACTCCTGTTTGCAGTGGTTGACGATCGCCTCGTCGAGCTCATCGCCCCCGACCCGGATCGACTCCGAGACGACGATCCCGCCGAGGCTGATCACGGCGACCTCGGTGGTGCCGCCGCCGACGTCGACGATCATCGAACCGGTCGGCTCGGCGACCGGCAGCCCGGCGCCGATCGCCGCCGCCATCGGCTCCTCGATCAGATAAGCCTGCCGGGCGCCGGCGGAGAGACAGGCCTCCTCCACCGCTCGCTTCTCGACCCCGGTGACGCCGGAGGGGACGCAGACAACCACCCTGGGGTGGGCAAAGCGATTGGAGTGGACCGAGGTGATGAAGTGACGGAGCATCTGCTCGGTCACGTCGAAGTCGGCGATAACCCCGTCCTTGAGCGGCCGGATCGCGGTAATAGTGCCGGGAGTACGGCCCAGCATCCGCTTCGCTTCGACCCCAACCGCGTGGACCTGGCCGGTGTGGGAGTCGATCGCGACCACGGAGGGCTCGGAGAGGACGATTCCCCGCCCCCGGACGTAGACGAGCGTGTTGGCGGTGCCGAGGTCGACGGCCATGTCGCGGCCGCCAAGGCGGATCAGCCGGCTAAACAAGCTCATTTGTCGAACTCCGCGTTCTCCAGGCCAAGAATGATCCCAGACCCGCCCAGGCTGTTCAAAAAAATCGCTATGAGCGGGAAAACAGCTCCGGTGCCAGCTCGGCCAGGAGCCCAACCGGTAGACCGACGACGTTAGAGACGCTGCCCTCGAGCCGCTC
>JBQCCT010000258.1:0-4571 GCA_051961955.1 Solirubrobacterales bacterium | reverse complement strand
GGTCTCGGAGGGCTGGTACGGGGTGCCCTACGCGAAGCCCTGGGGCCGCACCCGCGAGTACATCGAAGTCGTGCGCGCGATCATCGCCCGCGAGGGGCCGGTCGACCACCAGGGCGAGCACTACACGCTGCCGCTGCCCGGCGGCGAGGGCAAGCCGCTGAAGCTCAACTTCCACCCGCTGCGCAACCAGATCCCCGTCTTCGTCGGCGCGATCGGGCGAAAATCGGTGGAGATGGCGGCGGAGATCTGCGACGGCTGGATCCCGATCTTCTTCAGCGTCGACGCCTTCGAGCAGACCTGGGGCGAGCACCTGAAGGCCGGCTTCGCCAAGGGCGGTCGCCAACGCTCCGACCTCGAGGTGAGCCCCTCGCTGCAGGTGGCGATCGACGGCGACCTGGAGGCGGCGAAGAACGTCGTCAAGGCCGGGCTCGTTCTCTACTTCGGCGGCATGGGCAGCCGCAAAACCAACTTCTACGTCGATCTCGCCCACCGCTTCGGCTTCGGCGACGTGGCCGACGAGGTCCAGCGCCGCTTCCAGGACGGCGACCGCGGCGGCGCCTTCGAGGCGATGCCGGACGAGATCGTCGAGGCAACCTCGCTGGTCGGGACCGAGGCTGAAGTGGCAGAGCGGGTCGAGCGCTTCCGCGGCGCCGGCATCGATCGGCTGATCGTGTCACCCGTGCACGTCGAGCGCGCCGAGCAACTGCACACGCTGGAGCGGCTCGCCTCGCTGGCCGGGGTCACGGCGTCGGCCTGACCCGATCGCATATCCTCCCGCGCCGCACGTGATGAAGATCGGAGTGCCGAAAGAGACCGCCGATGGGGAGCGCCGGGTCGCGCTCGTCCCTGACGTGGTCAAATCGCTGAAGAAAAACGAGCACGTCGACGTGCTCGTCGAGAGTGGTGCCGGCGAGGCCGCCGGACACACCGATGAGGCCTACAAGGAGGCCGGGGCCGAGGTTGGCGCCGCCGATGCCGCCTGGGGCGCGGACGTCGTCTTGCGCGTCGCCGTTCCCAGCGCCGAGGAGATCGGCAAGCTGAACGGCAGCCAGCTCCTGATTTCGCACCTCAACCCCTGGGTCGCGGCGGACACCAACAAAGCGCTGGCGAGCGCCGGCGTCACCAGCTTCGCGATGGAGGCGATCCCGCGGACCACCCGCGCGCAGGCGATGGACGCGCTCTCCTCGCAGGCCGCCGCCGCCGGCTACGCGGCGACCCTGATCGCCGCCCGCGAGTCGGGCCGCTTCTTCGGGATGATGACCACCGCCGCGGGCACCGTCCCGCCGGCCAAGGTGCTCGTCCTCGGTGCCGGCGTCGCCGGGCTGCAGGCGATCGCCACCGCCAAGCGCCTCGGCGCGATCGTCACCGGCTTCGACATCCGCCGCGCCGCCTGGGAGCAGATCGCCTCGCTCGGCGGCCGGCCGCTGGAGCTGGACTTCATCCCCGACGCCGAGGGGGAGGGCGGTTACGCGCGGCCGCTGACCGACGAGGAGAACGCACAGGTGCGCGACGCCCTCACCGAGAACGCCGCCAAACAGGACATCATCGTCACCACCGCCGCGATCCCCGGCCGGCCGGCCCCGCTGCTGATAACCGCCGAGGCGGTCCGCAACATGGCCCCGGGCTCGGTGATCGTCGACCTCGCGGCCGAGACCGGTGGCAACTGCGAGCTGACCCAGCCCGGCCAGGCCGTGATCGAGGGCGGGGTGAAAGTGATCGGCCCGCGCAACCTTCCCTCGGAGATGCCGGCGCCGGCCTCCCAGCTCTACGCCAAAAACCTCGAGAACCTGCTCGGCCTACTCGTCACCGACGAGGGCGAGATCAAGGTCGACTTCGAGGACGACATCATCGCCGCCGCCTGCATCACCCAGAGCGGCGAGATCAAGAACGAGAGGGCCGCCAAGTGAACCTTTTCGCCGAGATAACGATCTTCGTGCTCGCGATCTTCGTCGGCTTCGAGGTGATCTCGAAGGTGCCGACCACCCTGCACACGCCGCTGATGTCGCAGACCAACGCGATCCATGGCATCGTCATGCTCGGCGGCCTGATCGTCGTCGGCGAGGCCAACGACGGCCTCGAGTACCTGATCGGGACGATCGCGATCGCCTTCGGCGCGATCAACATCGTCGGCGGCTTCATGGTCACCGACCGGATGCTCGGCATGTTCTCGAAAAAGCCGAAACCGAAAGCCGACCCTGACGGGAAAGGCGGCTCCTGATGCTTCAGGCCGTGCTGACTCCGGGCGGCGATGCGGCGACCGCCCTCTACATCGTCGCCTTCTCCCTCTTCATCATCGGGATCAAACAGGGGACGCACCCGACCACCGCCAAGCGCGGCAACCTGATCGCCGCCGGCGGCATGGCGGTCGCCGTCGTCACCACGTTGCTCCTCGACGGGATCGGTAACTGGGGCCTGATTGTGATCGGCCTCGGGATCGGCTCGGCGATCGGCGCGATCGCCTCGGTCCGCGTGCAGATGACCGAGATGCCGCAGATGGTCGCCCTCTACAACGGCGTCGGCGGCGGCGCGGTCGCTCTGATCGCCTGGTCGGAGATCCGCCACGGCAGCTCCGGCATGCCGCTGGAAGAGCTGATCCCGACCCTGTTTGCGGCGATCGTCGGCTCTGTCTCCTTCTGGGGCTCGAACATCGCCTTCGCCAAGCTCCAGGACCTGATCCCCACCCGCCCGCTGGCGATGCCCGGCCAGCAGGTGGTCAACGGGGTCCTGTTGATCGGCGTGATCGCCGCCGCGGTGTCGATCGCGATCGACCACGGCAGTCCCTCCGAACCCCTCTTCATCGGCATCCTGATCGCGGCGGCCGTGCTCGGCAACCTCGTCGTGCTGCCGATCGGCGGCGCCGACATGCCGGTGGTGATCTCGCTGCTGAACGCCTTCACCGGCCTCTCCGCCGCGGCCGCCGGTTTCGCCCTCCACAACGTTGCGCTGATCGTCGGCGGCACCCTGGTCGGCTCCTCGGGAACGATCCTCACCCTGGAGATGGCGACGGCGATGAACCGCTCGGTCGCCAACATCCTCTTTGCCGGCTTTGGCGGCGCGCCCGCCGGCGGCGCCGCGGGCGGGGGAGAGGAGCGCCCGCACACCTCGATCGGCGCCCAGGACGCGGCGATCAAGCTCGCCTACGCCGACTCCGTCGTCTTCGTTCCCGGCTACGGCCTCGCCGTCGCCCAGGCCCAGCACGCGATCAAGGAGGTCGCCGACGAGCTGGAGAATCGCGGCGTCACCGTCAACTATGCGATCCACCCCGTCGCGGGCCGGATGCCGGGCCACATGAACGTCCTCCTCGCCGAGGCCGACGTGCCCTACGAGCAGCTGAAGGAGATGGACGAGGTCAACCCGGAGCTGCCGCGCACCGACGTCGCCGTCGTCGTCGGCGCCAACGACGTCACCAACCCCGCGGCGAAAAACGACCCCAACTCGCCGATTGCCGGGATGCCGATCATCGAGGTCTCCGAGGCCAACGAGGTGATCGTGATCAAGCGCTCCCTCAGCCCGGGCTTCGCCGGCATCGACAACGACCTCTTCTACGAACCGAACACCTCGATGCTCTTCGCCGACGCCAAAGCAGCGGCCGGCGAAATCGCCGCCGAGATCGGAAATCTCTAAGCGGGGACCGGCCGGCTCCCGCCGGCTGAAGGGACGCTGCTTCCGGGATCGGGAACTTGTAGGTTTTCGGACGCGTGAAGCGTCCAAACTCCTTCCCTTACCCAGTCGCGCTGTTCTTAATCCTTGCTGCGCTCGCCGTGCTGCCGGCGAGTGCCGCTGCCGTGGTCACGTCGACCACCGCGAGCGGCCGGGTCTCCTACCTGCCGATGAACGGAGGGGCCGGGGCGAAGCTGCAGGGGGCGGCGGGCTTGACGGTGCCGACCGGCTCGCCGCCGCTCGAATGGCACGGCGGCCCGGTGATGCCCTCGCACGAGGCCTTCGCGATCTTCTGGGCGCCGAGCGGCTACTCGTTCCCGAGCGGCTACGAAGAAGGAATCACCGAATACCTCGAAAACGTCGCCGCCGACAGCGGGCTCTCGACCAACGTCTATTCCGTCAGCGCGCAGTACGAAGGCAGTAACGGCCACGCCAGCTATGAAGACAGCTACGGGGGTTCGGTCGCCGACACCCACGCCTATCCGACCACCGGGACCTGCCCCGCCTACACCGGCTGTCACGGCGCCGAATACACCGCCTGCCTCAGCGACGCGAAGCTTCAGGCGGAGGTCCAGACGGTGCGGACGGAACAGGCCTGGCCCAGTGGACTCGAAGCCGAGTACTACGTGGTCCTGCCCCCACACGTCGGCAGCTGCTTTGGGACGACCGCCGGCTCTACCTGCTTCGACGAAAAATTCTGCGCGTACCACAGCTTCGCCTCTTCGCCGACGGCGATCTACGCCAACATCAGCTACTCGCCGGAAGACACGTCGGGCTGTGGGGTCGGCGAGTATCCGAACGGCACTTCCAACGGCAAAATCGACGACAGCCTCAGCAGCCTCAGCCACGAGGCGAACGAGTCGATCACCGACCCGCTCCTCAACGCCTACTTTGACGAAAAAGGGTTCGAG
>JBQCCT010000257.1:0-3518 GCA_051961955.1 Solirubrobacterales bacterium | reverse complement strand
GCAGCGCGTGCGTGAGCACTACGAGATCGCGGTCGAGGCCGGGATCGACATCCTCGTCATCCAGGGAACGGTGATCTCGGCCGAACACGTCTCGACCACGGTCGAGCCGCTGAACCTGAAGCAGTTCATCGCCGAAGTCCCGGTTCCGACCGTGGTCGGCGGCTGCGCCTCCTACTCGACCGGGCTGCACCTGATGCGGACCGGCGCGGTCGGTGTCCTCGTCGGCGTTGGTCCCGGCGCCGCCTGCACCACCCGCGGCGTGCTCGGCATCGGCGTGCCGCAGGCGACGGCGATCGCCGACGTCGCGGCCGCCCGCGCCCAGCACATGCTGGAGACCGGCGAGTACGTCAACGTGATCGCCGACGGCGGTATGCGCACCGGCGGCGACGTCTCCAAGGCGATCGCCTGCGGCGCCGACTCGGTGATGATCGGCTCGCCGCTGGCGCGGGCCAAGGAGGCCCCCGGCCGTGGCTTCCACTGGGGGATGGCGACTTTCCATCCCTCGCTGCCGCGCGGCACCCGCGTCTCGACCAAGCAGGACGGGACGCTGGAGGAGATCCTGCTCGGCCCGGCCAAGGAGAACGACGGCACCTTCAACCTGATGGGGGCGCTGAAAACCTCGATGGCGACCTGTGGCTACGAGGACATCCGCAGCTTCCAGCGGGCCGAGGTGATGGTCGCGCCGGCGCTGATGAGCGAGGGCAAGAAGCTCCAAAACGAGCAGTCCGTGGGCATGGGCTCCAACGGGCGCGCGGCAGTGTCGACTGGAGTGGCCGTCTCGGATGACTGAGCAGTCCGCCGCAGCTGTCCGCGAGCAACCGCTCGCGGACGACGCGCGGGCTGTGGAGGAGGTGCTGGTCCTCGACTTCGGGGGCCAGTACTCGCAGCTGATCGCGCGGCGGATCCGGGAATGTGGCGTCTTTGCCGAGCTCTTGCCGGCGACGACTCCGGTGGAGGAGATTCGGGAGCGCAAGCCGAAGGGCCTGGTGCTCTCGGGCGGGCCGGCTTCGGTGTACGAGGAGGGGGCGCCGGCGTTCCCGACGCAGTTGCTCGACCTCGAGATTCCGATGCTGGGCATCTGTTACGGGATGCAGGCGATGGTGCTGGCGCTCGGCGGTCGGGTCGAGTCGGCGGAGACGGGCGAGTTCGGGCGCGCCGACCTGGTCCTGCGCGACGGGGGTGGCCGTCTGCTCGGCGGCCTGCCGGAGGAGCAGAGCTGCTGGATGAGCCACCGCGACGCCGTCTTCGAGGCCCCGCAAGGCTTCACCGCTCTCGCCTCCAGCCCGAGCTCGCCGGTAGCCGCTTGCGAGCTTCCTGACCGCGGCCTCTACGGGATCCAGTTCCACCCCGAGGTCGTCCACACCCCCTACGGCACCGAGATCCTCACCCGTTTCCTGCGCGACGTCGCCGGTTGCGTCGAGCAATGGTCGCCTCAATCTGTGATCGCCGAGCAGGTGGCGAAGATCCAGGCCCAGGTCGGCGAGGGGAAGGTGATCTGCGGCCTCTCCGGCGGCGTCGACTCCTCAGTCGCCGCCCTGCTCGTCCACAGGGCGGTGGGGGACAAGCTCACCTGCGTCTTCGTCGACCACGGCCTGATGCGGATGAACGAGGCCGAACAGGTGGTCGAGGCCTTCAGTCAGTTCGGCATACCGCTCGTCCACGTCGATGCGGAAGAGCGCTTCCTCGCCAAGCTCGCCGGGGTCGACGATCCCGAGACCAAGCGCAAGATCATCGGCACCGAGTTCATCCGCGTCTTCGAGGAGGAGGCGGCGAAGCTGGAGGACGCCGGCTACCTGGTCCAGGGAACGCTCTACTCGGACGTGATCGAGTCGGGCGGCTCCGACCACGCGGCGACGATCAAGTCCCACCACAACGTCGGCGGCCTGCCGGAGGACCTCGAATTCGAGTTGGTCGAGCCGCTGCGGATGCTGTTCAAGGACGAGGTGCGGGCGGTTGGCGCTGAGCTGGGGCTTCCAGAGCGGATGGTCTGGCGCCAGCCGTTTCCGGGGCCGGGTCTGGCGATCCGCATCGTCGGCGGCGAGGTAAACAAAGAGCGGCTCGACGTCCTCCGCGCCGCCGACGCGATCCTGCAGGAGGAGATCCGCGCGGCCGAGCTCTACCGTCAGCTCTGGCAGTCGTTTTGCGTGCTCCCGGTTGTCCGCTCGGTCGGGGTACAGGGGGACGGGCGCACCTATGCCTACCCGATCGTGATCCGCGCCGTCACCTCCGAGGACGCGATGACCGCTGACTGGGCGCGGCTTCCCTACGACCTGCTGGAGCGCGTCTCCAACCGGATCATCAATGAGGTCCGCGACGTCAACCGCGTCGCGCTCGACATCTCCTCCAAGCCCCCGGCGACGATCGAGTGGGAGTAGGCCTCCTCTAGGTCTCTACCGAGCCCGCAGTCTCGAAGGCGGCCATTCCGGCCACAGTCGAGATCGCGTTGCGGCCGCCGTTTTCGGCGAGGCGATCCTGGCTGCGCAGATGAGCAGAAAGGATCAGGTTGGTCGCCTCTTCGAGGATCGCCACTACCTCGTTCCAGCCTTCTTCGTCGAGCAGCAATGGCATCCAGCGGAAAACAGTGTCGTCACGACCCTCGAGGGTGCCGGCTTCCAGTGCCGCAACTGCCTTGTCGAGGAAGGTCTGCAGAGTCGCCGCCGAGACGCCGCCGCGGACGGATTTGGGAACGTTGCGCCAGCTAGGAGCCCCCACGAACGCACCCGGGGTTGCCTTGTAGAAATGCTCGGTTGCGCCGCGGCGCTGCCGCGTGTCGATCAGATCGAGACAGCCGCAGCGATCGAGCGCTCGGGTGTGGTAGGCGACGTCGCTGAGCTGTTCGTCCAGCGCTGCAGCGAGTAGGTTCGGGCTCGCCACTTGTTCGGTGAGGATCTCGAGAATCTGGATGCGCAGAGGATGAGCCAACGCTTTTACGAGCCGCTGGTCAATCGATTCTGGTTGATGGTCCATCATTGTTGGCTCTCCTTGGAGTGGCGGAGAAACGCGGCTTCTCCGCTTGAGTGGATACGCAAGTGTTCGTCACACTCAATACGTATAAACCATTCAGTCGTATCAATCCAGAACAGTTGAGTTCGCCAAAAGGTGCGGAGTTGCCTGGAAAACGCTGGAAAATTAAATTCCAGCGGCCCGGGTGACAGCAAAGATCAAGGCGAACCCCGCGGCGGTCAATCCCACCCGTCTCCACGAGGCCTGAGCGTGGGGCCTCCGGCAGCAGGTCGGCGGCGCCGATGTAGAGGAAGATGCCGCAGTAGATGCAGAGCACGTAGCCGAGGGTGTGATCAGGGATTGCGGCCAGGGAGCCGACGACCGCACCGAGCAGCGGCGCCAGGGCGTCGATCGTCAGCCAGCGGATCGCCGCCTGCCGGTTGCCCGAGCGGCGCAGCACGTAGCTGACCGTGTTCAGCCCGTCGGCGAAGCCGATGCCGAGCCCGTCGATGAAGCTGTGGATCGACAGGCCGGCCGCTCCGAGGATCCCAACTCGCTCGCCGGCGAGCGCCGCC
>JBQCCT010000256.1:0-8761 GCA_051961955.1 Solirubrobacterales bacterium | reverse complement strand
CCTCCTCGCTCAGCATCGAGACGACCGCCTCGACGTCCTGCCGTTCCCAGGCTTCGAGGTAGCTCTCGACCAGCTCGCGGACCTCCTCGTCGCCGAGCGTGCGCAGGGTCTCCTGTTGGCTGCGCTCGGGCAGGTTGCGCTCGAGCGAGGCGCGGGCCCGCTGCAGGGCGCTGTTGACCGAGGCGGTCGTGGTCTCCAGCGCCTCGGCGGTCTCGGCGGCGGAGAAGCCGAGCACCTCGCGCAGGATCAGCACCGCCCGCTGGTTGGCAGGCAGGTGCTGGAGGGCGGCGATGAAGGCGAGCTCGACGCTCTCGCGCATTTCGTAGCGGGCCTCGGGGGAGGCGAAGCCGTCCTCGACCCCCATCGCCTCGTCGGGATAGGGCTCGATCCAGACCGACTCCAGCAGCGGTTCGCCGGGGCCGGCACTGGGGTCGGCCGGCGGGAAGTCGATCGGCAGCACGCGCTTGGGGCGCTTCTCGATCGCGTCCAGCGAGGCGTTGGTGGCGATCCGGTAGAGCCAGGCACGGAGACTGCTGCGCCCCTCGAAGCGGCCGAGGCCCCGCCAGGCCCGGAGCGTCGCCTCCTGCAGCGCGTCCTCGGCGTCGTGGACCGAGCCGAGCATGCGATAGCAGTGGGCATGCAGCTCGCGGCGAAAGGGCTCGACCAGCGCCTCGAAAGCGCTTTCATCACCCCCCCTCGCCGCCTCCAAGAGCGCCGTCTCAGGCATTGCGGTCAGCCTAGCCCTCAGCCGCGCTCGACGATCAACAGCCGGTTGCCGTCCTGGTCGCGGAAGAAGAACATCGGCGGCACCGGCCCGCCCATCCGCATCACCTCCGCATCGACGTCCACCCCCCGCTCCCGCAGGACCGTATGGTCGGCCTCGATGTCCGTGGTTTCAAACGCCACCCGCGACTCGATTCCGGTCTCCTGGCCCTCCATCGGCTGCACCAGCGCCACCGTCGTCGCCGCGGCGGCTGGAGCCACTTCGACCCACCGGTTCCCATCCCCAAACGGCACATCCATCCGCTTCTCGAACCCGAGCTTCTCGACATAAAACTCGATCGCCTTGTCCTGGTCAGCGACGGGGACCATCACCGTCGCCACCTGCTCAACATTGATCCCGGTCGTGCTCGCCTCAGTCATCTTGATCCTCCTTTGTGGGGGCTTTGCGCTTTGAGAGATGAGACTGGCGGTGGCTCCCAAACTCATCGGTATATCCCACTCGCGTCAGCAGCGAGCTAAACGGTCTACTTTTGGAAGTCGTTGAAAACGTAGAACGAAAGCGGGAGCGACGGGACTCGAACCCGCGACCTCCGGCGTGACAGGCCGGCGCTCTAACCAACTGAGCTACGCCCCCGAGATGGCTCGGATGGGCCGGCTGGGAGCGGCCCGGGGCGCCAAAGCTAGCGCATCCAGCAAGGCAGATTGGACTCTACGATCTTCCGGCTGAAATCTTTACAAAAACCCTGCTAAATTTCTTACGATCTTCCGGCTATTTTCTCTACAATCCTCCGGCTAGCGCCATGGACTATGCAGAGAGAGTTGCCGATTCAGAGCTGGCGGAGCGCCTCCGATACGCCGGCGCGGTCCTGGTTGAGGGGCCAAAAGCCTGCGGTAAGACCGAGACCGCGCGCCAGCGTGCTGGGAGCGAGGTCTTGCTCGACGTCGACCTTGAGGCGCGTGAGGCCGCGGAGCTCGATCCCCACTTGATTCTCGACGGTGAGACGCCGCGGCTGTTGGACGAGTGGCAGCTGGTGCCGGCCGTCTGGACCCACGTCCGGCGCGCAGTAGATGACAGACAGAAGCCCGGGCAGTTCATCCTCGCCGGCTCGGCACAGCCCACCGGTGACGAGACCCGGCATAGCGGCGCCGGCCGGATCAGCCGACTGCGGATGCGGCCGATGTCGCTCTTCGAGCTGGGGGCTGGCGGCGGTGAGATATCGCTGGCAGCGTTACTCGAAGGCGAAGCAGGCAGTGCGCCTAACCCCAGCTTCGAACTGGATGACCTGGCCGCAGCCATCTGCCGCGGCGGGTGGCCGGCGCTCAAGAACCTTGAGTTGCCTGAGGCTCTGCGGGGCGTCCGCGACTACCTCAACGAGATCCCGCGCGACGCCAAACGGCTGGGCGCCCGGCACCGCCCCGACCGGGTCGTTCGCCTGATCGAAAGCCTTGCCCGGAACGTCGCGACGCCCGTGGCCGCGACCACCCTTGCCAGCGATGCGAGCCAGCCCGACGACCCGATCTCCAGTGAAACCGTCGCCGAGTACCTCAGCTCGCTCAGCCGGCTGTTCGTGATTGAGGATCAGCCCGGATGGCTACCGCATTTACGCTCGCGCTACCGTCTGCGCCGATCCGTCAAGCGGCACTTCGTCGATCCCTCGCTGGCGGTTGCCGCCCTGCGTGGGACGCCAGAGGGGCTGATGCGGGATCTCAACGTCCTCGGCTTGCTCTTCGAGTCAATGGTCGTCAGGGATCTGCGCGTCTACGCGCAGCCCCTTCGAGCGGAGGTGCAGTACTACCAGGACAACAGCGGCCTTGAGGTCGATGCGATCGTCGATGCCGGCAACGCCTGGGGCGCCTTCGAGGTGAAGCTCGGGGGTGCGAAACCTGTCGATGAAGCGGCGGCGAACCTCCTCAAGTTTCGCGACCGGGTCGATACTTCGAAAACTGGGCCCCCCGCTGTGCTGGGCGTGATCGTTGCCAGCGGCTATGGCTACGTCCGCAAGGACGGCGTTCAAATCATCCCGATCGGCTGCCTCGGGCCATAAACCTGGGCGATCTTTACGAGGGATTGACCTGAGGGAAAGATTCTCCCGCGACACTCGGCGTTGACCCGAACACGAGGAGGAAGAAGATGCCCCAGATACTCGTGCTTGCCGATTCGCCGCAGGGCTCCCAGGATGGCGGCGAGGTGGTTTACCGGGAGCGGGTGGCCCGTTCCTGCATGGAGTCCGAACATTTTGCCGGCCAGCTGATGGAGCGGGTCGGCTGGGCGGTCGGCGACGCCGACGAGATGGAGAGGCGCCCCCAGAAGGCGATTGTGCAGGAGCACCCGCTCGCGCCGCCGACGTTCGTGGGCAGGTAGTCCTCGCCCTCACCCAGATGCGCCAGCGGCCCGGCTGGCGCAATTGCGATGATTGCGGCGGAGGCCCGAGCGGCCTCCGCCGCAATGAAGACACGAACCGAGAAGATCCACGGCAGCGAGATCAGCCTGCTCGAAGCCGGCAAGGGGCCGGTGCTGCTGCTGGTCCACGGCATCGCCGGGCGCTGCCGCAACTGGGAAGCGGTGATCGAGCCGCTGGCGCGGGACCACACCGTGATCGCACCCGACCTCCCCGGCCATGGCGCATCCGGGATCGGCGGCGGCGACTACTCGCTGGGGGCGATGGCGGCCGGCCTGCGCGATCTGCTGCTGACGCTGGGGCACCGGCGCGCGACCGTGGTCGGGCACTCGCTCGGCGGCGGCGTTGCGATGCAGTTCGCCTACCAGTTCCCCGAGCTGGTCGAGCGGCTGGTGCTGGTCTCCAGCGGCGGCCTCGGACCAGAGGTGAGCCCGCTACTGCGAGCGGCGGCGTTGCCCGGCGCGGGCGCGTTCATCTCCGCCACCGCGGCGCTCGGTAACCGGGTCGTTCCGCCCGTGCACGCCGCCGTGAAGCGGGTCGGCCTGGGGCCGAACGCGGACGTGACCGAGGTCCTGCGCGGCTACGGCTCGCTCGCGGACCCGCGGCGGCGCGCCGCCTTCCTGGCGACCCTGCGCGGCGTGATCGACACCGGCGGCCAGCTGGTCAACGCCCACGACCGCCTCTACCTGGCCGAGAACGTCCCGGTCCTGATTGTCTGGGGCGCGCGCGATCCGATCATCCCCGCCAGCCACGGCGAAGACGCCCACCGCTGCCTTCCCAACAGCCGCCTCGAGGTCTTCGACGACGTCGGCCACATGCCCCAGATCGAGGCGCCGCTGAAGTTCGTCACCGTGCTGCAGGACTTCCTCACCACCACCGAGCCCGCCGAGTGGGACCCGGAGGACTGGCAGCGCCGCTTCCGCCACGCCGCCTAGCGACCTGGCTCTTAAGCCACTGAGGCGCTGGTCGGGTCCTGCAGCTCGGCCAGCGAGGCCTCGATGCCGTCGCGCATCACTTCAAGGTCGGGGACCGAGTCGCGATCGGCGTTGAGGCCGAAGGTCATCGTCCTCTTGTAGCTGGCGACCGCGACGCTGAGAGCGTGGCCGGAGAAGATCGGGACCAGGGGGAAGGTGCGTCGCATCGGAGCGCCGAGGGAATAGAGAGTGAGGGGGGAGCCGGGAAGATTGTTGATCGCCACGTTGAAGAGGCCGGGGGTGAAGGCGAGACGAGCGACGACACTCTGGACCAGCGGTGGTGCCAGACCAGCAAACCTGAGGGGCCGGCCGGCCGGCTCAGCCGGGGCGGCGCCATCGTTCGATGCACCCGCGGCGGCAGCGATCTTGCGATAGCGGAGCAAGGGGTCGGGCTCAGCGAGATCGAGATCGAGGAAAAGGGAGGAGACTTGGCTGCCCCGGGCAAGCGACTTGCTCGCATCTTCGAGGCGCAGGCTGATCGGCGTCATCGCGCGAACGTGGTCGATGTCCTCACCGCGAGCCTCGAAGAGGCGGCGCAGGCCACCGGCGACCGCGGCAAGGACGGCATCGTTGGCGGTCCCGCCCAGCTCTCGCTCGATCCGGCTCAGGTTCTCCAGCGGCACTTCCACCGCCGCCACCCGGCGGCTCGCGCCGATCCGTCGGTTGAGGCTCGTCGGTGGGGCCGGCGCCAGCTCGTCGCGGGCCAGGGTCTCCGCCAGGCCCCGTGATTGCGAGTCGATCGATGCCACCTTGGCCGGGTGAACCGCGGCGTCGATGCCGCCACTGGCCGTCTCGCCCACCGCGCCGCGCCGCTGCGTCAGCACTCCCCGCTCCGATTCCTCCCCGACCATGGCGGAGAACTCCGCGAGCGGCGCCTCTCCCTCCTCCGGTTCGGGCTCGACATCGACCAGCGCGGCGACGACAGCGGCTCCGCTGATCCCGTCGATCAGGCAATGGTGGAGCTTGAAAACGAGTGCCCAGCGGCCGTGCTCCAAGCCTTCGAGCAGGGTCACCTCCCAAAGCGGCCGGGCGCGGTCGAGCCGATGTGAGAAGTAATCGCCGAGCCAATCCGTCAACTCCCCCTCCCCGCCTGGCTCGGGCAAGCTCGCGCGGCGAATCAGCCCACCGACGTCGAGAGCTGGATCGGGCAGCCAGACCGGCAGCGAAAGCCCGCCGACCCGCGGCATCGAGAGGCGTCGGCGCAGGACTGACCCCTCGCCAAGCCGCGCTCGCGCCCGCCGGCGGAGCTTCTCCAGCGAAGGGCGCTGGCCCCCCGGCAGCGGATCGAAGACCATCGCGGCGCCGATCTGCATCTGGACGGCCTCATCGGCCTCCTCGATCTCGAGGTAGGCGGCGTCGAGCGGACTCAGGTAACTGCGCATCCGGAGATGGTTGTACTAGCTACGAACGGCGTCATCCGTAAAACACCGAGTGACGATCTGTGGCTCGCCCGGCCTATACGGAGGCCAGCTCGGGGCGTGCCAGCTCCGGCACTGCCTCAGGTGCCTCGGTGGCGGCTATCTCTTCCAGAATCGCCCGCAGCTGCTCGATCTGCTCGCGGCCGTAGCGCTCCATCCACCGCTTTTCGACCTCGGCGAAGAGACCGAAGCCATGGGCCTGCGCCTCTTCGCCGCGCTCGGTCAGGCAGATCAGCTTGGCGCGGCGGTCGGCCGGGTCGGGGATGCGCTGGACGTAGCCGCGGGCGACGAGGTCGTCGACGATCTCCCCCGCCGACTGCTTGGTGATGCTCGCCAGCTCGGCGAGGTCGGTGAGCCGCATCCCGTCCTCTTTGACGAACCGGAAGACACAGCCGTGGGTCGGGCGGATGTCCTTGAACTCCCCCTGCCCCAGCTCCTCCCGGAACTCGGCCAGCATCGACTCCAGGGCGACGTCGAGCAGCCCCGTGAGGGGGATGCGGGGAGATTTCCCCGCGTGAGTGGCGATTTTCTTCGAAGCGGAAGTCATTTCGTCAGGAAGCCTGATAAGGTGCCCTGGTCAGGTCGTCTTACAAGGCTTCCTTACGAATTGTACCCGACGGTCTGGAGGTCCTCAATGGACTCAGCAACCAACCGCAAATGGTGGACGCTCGGCGCGGTCTGCGTCGCCACCTTCATGCTTCTACTCGACATCACCGTGGTCAACACGGCGCTGCCCGCGATCCAAAAGGACCTCGGCGGCAGCTTCACCGACCTGCAGTGGGTGATCGACGCCTACGCCCTCTCGCTGGCGGCGCTGGTGCTGACTGCCGGCTCGCTCGCCGACCGGCTCGGCCGGCGCCGGGTCTTTGCCTGGGGCCTGGGGATCTTCTCGCTCGCCTCGCTGCTCTGCGCGCTTTCGCCCGACCCGACCTTCCTCAATCTTGCACGCGGACTGCAGGGCGTCGGCGGCGCGATCATGTTCGCAGTCTCCCTGGCGCTGGTCGCCCAGGAGTTCCCCAGCGGGCCGGAACGCGGAATGGCGATGGGGATTTACGGGGCGACGATCGGGATCGCGGTCGCGATCGGGCCGCTGGTCGGCGGCCTGCTCACCGATGGCCTCGGCTGGCAGTCGGTCTTTCTTTTGAACGTGCCGATCGGCGTCGCCGCGATCGCTGTCACCTACTGGAAGGTGCGCGAGACGCGCGACCCGAATGCGACCCGGATCGACTGGGGCGGCCTCGTGACCTTCTCGGTCGCGCTCTTCCTCTTGGTGCTGGCGCTGGTGCGCGGCAACGACGAGGGCTGGGGCAGCGCTCTGATCGTCTCCTTGTTCGCTGCCGCTGCGGTGCTGCTGGCGGCGTTCGTCGCGATCGAGCGGCGGGTGAAGGAGCCCATGCTCCCGCTTGGTTTTTTCCGCCGGCGAGCCTTCACCGGGGTGCAGCTGGCGGCCTTCGCCGTCTCGGGGTCGATGTTCGCGCTGTTCCTCTACCTAACGCTCTACCTGCAGAGCTTCCTCGGCTACTCGCCGATCGAAGCCGGCCTGCGCTACCTGCCGATCACGGTTGCCTCGTTCATCGTCGCGCCACTCTCGGGAGTGGCTCTAGCGCGGGTCAAAGCGCGCTACCTGATGGCGGCGGGCCTGGCGCTGACCGGCGTCGGCCTGCTGCTGATGAGCGGGCTCGAGCTGAGCTCGGAATGGACCGCGCTACTGGCCGGCTTCCTGATCAGCGGCGCCGGCGTCGGCCTGCTGAACCCGGTGATCGCCGACGTGGCGCTGAGCGTGGTGCCGAAGGAGCAAAGCGGCATGGCGGCCGGGATCAACGACACCTTCCGCCAGGTCGGGATCGCCGTCGGCATCGCCGCCTGGGGCGCGATCTTCCTCGGTGCCGGTGCGTCGAAGGCGCAGGAAGTCGCGGGTGGAGCGCTCGACGGCAGCCAGGCTCGTGGCTTGGTCGAAGCAACGTCTTCAGGCAACTTGGGACAGGCCGTTTCCAGCTTGCCAACGGGAGCACAGCATGTGGCCCGGAACGCCGCGGAACAGGGATTCCTCCACGGCCTCAATGAGATTCTCGTCCTCGGAGCGATCCTCTCCTTCGCGGGCTCGGTGTTCGCGCTGTGGCTGGTCCGCGAGAGCGACATCGAGCGCGAGACGCTGGTCGACACCGCGTTCGAGGCCGAGCCGGAGCCGGAGCCGGCTCAGGCATAACGGCATAGGCGGGTTTGTCTCCCATAAGGGGACAAACCCGCCTCGACTAGGCTGCACCGCATGCGACTGGTGACCTTTGATGCTGGCGACGGGGCGCGCGCGGGAGTTATTGAGGACGATCGGGTCGTTGATGCTTGGGCACTGCTCGGGGAACCGCACCGCGGCGGGCTTCGGGAGCTGATTGCTGCCAACCGAATCGATGACCTTCGTGGACGGCTCGGGGACACGGGCGCACCGTCTCACCCACTTAGTGCGGTGCAGCTGCTGCCGCCGATCCCTGACCCCGACAAGATCGTCTGCATCGGGTTGAACTACCGGAAGCACGCGGCTGAGGTGGGGGTTGAGGAGCCGCCGGCTCGGGCTACCTTCTTCGCCAAGTACCGGAATGCGCTGGTGGCGGACGGGGCCACTGTGAAGGCGCCTACGGCGAAGACGGACTTCGAGGCTGAGGTGGCGTTCGTGGTGGGGCGACAGGCCAAGGATGTGGACGAGGCGGAGGCGCTCGATCACGTCGCCGGCTACACGCTGCTCAACGACCTCTCCGCTCGCGACCTGCAGGGAGCGACGCCGCAGTGGATGCCGGGCAAGGTTTTTGACGGGGCTGCGCCCTGCGGGCCATATCTGGTGACGCCGGACGAGGCCGGCCCGACGAACCAGATCGGCATCCGGCTGACGCTAAACGGCGAGGAGATGCAGAACAGCTCTACCGCCGACCTGATCTTCGGCGTGCCGGAGTTGGTCGCCCAGCTCTCCTCGCTGATGACGCTGGCGCCCGGCGACCTCGTCGCAACCGGCACCCCCGAGGGCGTCGGCATGGGCCGCAACCCCCGCGTCTGGCTCGCCGACGGCGACGAGATCGTGATCGAGTCCCCGGCCCTAGGCCGCCTCACCACCCGCATCAGCGCATAACCCATCCCGTGGTTGCGGTAGCAACCATGCGGGGGGCAAGGAAACCCCGGGTTTGGGGGGGGGGGGGGTCTGGTGGGGGGTAGCGGGGACCGGTGGGGAGGCCGGGGTCGGGGCGGGGGGGGACGCGCTGGC
>JBQCCT010000255.1:0-3747 GCA_051961955.1 Solirubrobacterales bacterium | reverse complement strand
GGCGGGGCCGCCCTCCCCACCCACCGGTCGTTTTGGGGTGGGGTTTGGGTGTGTGGTGGGGGCGCCCGGCCCCTCCTGCTATCGCCTCTGTTGCTCAGTAGCCGGCGGGATGGCGGGCGATGAACGGCCCACTTGCTGCTGCTCCTAGTGATTTGTGCCAGCGGGGGCCGGTGCCGCTGGTGTTGCCGGCGGTGTCCCAGCGGAGGCCGGCGATAACGGCGTAGGCGTGGCCGCCGTTGGCGTAGACGGTGATCCAGCGGCCGGCGCCGGGGCTGCCCCAGCTCTCCAGCGAGCCCGACGGCTCGGGGCTGGAGATCAGGTTGCCACCATGCAGGGCGAAGCTGACCGAGCCCGAGCAGTCGTAGCCGCGGTCCCACCACCGAGCGTGGCCGCCGCCCCAAATGTAGGGCTTGGTGCGAATCTTGTTCGCCGCGGCGATCACCTTCTTCACCACCGGCGGCGCATTCACCGGCGGGATCGCCCGGCCGTTGACCAGCAGCGCCTTGCCAGGTGGGCCAGTTTCGGGCGCTTCTTCGACTTCCGGAGCGGTCGAAGCGACCCCACCGGGGCTGGCTGCCTGGGCCGGTGCCGCCACCAGGGCCGCCGCTGCGGCCAAGGCCAGTAACGCGAGGAAAATACGGGGGACGGGCGTTTTTCGGGCCGCCCCGAGGGCGTTCTTCATTCATTCCTCCTTCGTCGGCCGGCGGGGTTAGCTGACGGGCTGGCGCTGAAGGAGCCTGCGCCCCCACTCGTAGGTGGGTTAGCCCCGGACACTTGGGTCCCCCGCTCCCCGGCGCTCTTAGCCGGGGATTAGGCGTTTGTGTGCAAACCTTAACTCAGTTCTCGGCGAAAAGTTTCGCGATCTTGAGATTCAAACCTTCCCGCGGGTGACGATCGCCGCATATGGCAGCCTCGCCGAGAGATCGACGGGACGAAAACGGTCCTATATAGACCGAAATCGGCCGTCGGCGGGGTGCTACTGGACGACCGGCAGCGGCGTTCCGCCGACCGGGGGCGCTTCTGCCGGCGAGGGCGTCGACTGCAGCACCGGCAGCTCCTGCGGGGTCGCGGCGACGATGCCGCGCGCGGCCTGCCGGATCGCCTGCGAGGCAGGCGCATCAGGATCGTCGATCACCAGCGGCGAACCGCCATCGGCATGCTCGCGCAGCGGCTCCGACAGCGGCACCTTGCCCAGCAGCGGCACGTCGAGTTCGTCGGCCAGCAACTGGCCGCCGCCCTCGCCGAAGATCGTGAAGCGCTCCCCGCTCGGCGTCGTGAACCCGGACATGTTCTCGATCACGCCGAGGATCTCGAGGTCGAATTTGCTCGCCATCTCGGCTCCGCGCCGCGCCACCGACTGGGCCGCCGGCTGCGGCGTGGTGACGACCACGAACTTCGCCTGCGGCAGCAGCTGCGCCAGCGTCATCGAGACATCGCCGGTCCCCGGCGGCAGGTCGAGCAGCAAGTACTCGAGCTCGTCCCAGGCCACGTCCTCGAGGAACTGCTGGATCGCCTTGTGCAGCATCGGGCCGCGCCAGACGACCGCCGAGTTCTCCTCGACGAAGAAGCCGATCGACATCACCTTCACCCCGCTCGCCGAGTCCAGCGGCAGGATCTTGCGCTCGGCGTTGACTTCCGGTTTGCGGTTGACCCCGAGCATGCGCGGGATCGAGTAGCCGTAGACGTCGCAGTCGAGCGCCCCGGCCGGGTGGCCTTCGGCGGTCAGCGCCGCGGCCAGGTTGGCGGTCATCGTCGACTTGCCGACCCCGCCCTTGCCGGAGGAGACGCAGATCACGTTTTTCACCTTCGCCAGCGCGCCCTCGGGCAGCTTGCCGCGGCCGAGGGTCTGCTGCAGCTGGCCCTTCTCCTCGTTGGAGAGGACGTCGAAGCCGACCGCGACCTCGGTCACGCCTTCCAGCTGGGAGACCTGCTGGGCGACGGCCTGTTCGAAGTGGGAGCGGATCGGGCAGCCGGCGGTGGTCAGCGAGACGACGACCTCAACCCGGCCGCCCTCCTTGACCTCGATCGAGCGGACCATGCCCAGCTCGACGATTGAGCGCCGCAGCTCCGGGTCGATGACTGCGCGCAGCTTCTCGGTGATCTGATCTTTGGTGGGTAGCGCCATGGCCCGATTCTCGCAAAGGCCGCGATTCGGCCGCCCGGCGGGAGGAAATTCGGCCGGGAGGGGGGGAGAGTTTCCGCCGCCCAGGACTTGGACCTCCATAGGCAGTCAAACCAAGGAGGAACCGATGTCGGGAACGAGGATTGGCGTGGCGCGGGCGGTCGCGCTGGGAGTCTTGCTGGTGCTGAGCGTGCTGCTGCTGGCCGCCTCGGAGGCGCGGGCGGGGAAGTACGCCGTCGCCCAGTGCGGCTGGTACGTGGGCGCGGACGCGAGCTGGGCCGACACCACGGGCGGCGCCAAGTTCCGCCCGGACGCCTACTGCGTGCCGCCGGCCGGCGACGACCCCTTCGACGGCGCGCACCTGAAGAGCTTCACCCGCGACGGCCAGGCGACGGTGTCGGGAACCCGTTTCGCCCGCTGGCGCTGGGCGGCGCCGCCGGGGACCGCGATCACGCAGGTCCGCGGCAGCTGGTGGCACGCGCTCCACGACGGGATCGAGCAGCGGCTCGGCGGCGTCAGCGGCGGCGGCTTCAGTCCCTTCCTCACCGCTGCGGTCACCGACACCACCCCGCGCGAGTTCACCAAGGGGTTCCCGACGCCGGTTGCAGCCTTCGAAGACCGCCTGCTCTGCGCCCGGGCCGAAGACAAGTGGTGCTCGCTCGACCCGGGCTCGTGGTCGGGGCTGCGGGCGCTGACGATCACGATCGAAGACCCGACCCAGCCGGCGGCCTGGATCGGCAGCGGCGACCACGTCGCCGGCGGCTGGCGCCACGGGGTGCAGTCGGTGGCGGTCGGCGGCTCCGACGGCGGCAGCGGCGTTCGCTTCGGCGAAACCAAGCTCGACGGCGCCCGCGTCGGCTTCACCGAGTACGAATGCGCCAAAGCCCTGATCGGCGGCGAGTGGCGGGGAACGCGAATGCAGCCCTGCCCGCCCAGCGTTTCCACCACCCACACTGTCAACACCGCGGGCTTCAGCGACGGGCCGCACACGCTCGTCCACTGCGCCGCTGACTTCGCCACGAGCTTCACCTGCTCGCCGCCCTGGAAGGTGCTGATCGACAACAACCCGCCGGCCCACCCGAAAGCGGTCGCCCTCGCCGGCGGCGAGGGCTGGCGCCGAGTCGACGACTTCGACCTCGGCTGGGAAAACCCCGACCAGGGAGCGGGGAGCCCGATCGCCGGCGCCTGCTGGCGCATCACCGGGGCGAACGGCTACGACAGCGGCGCCAAGTTCGCCGCCGGGACCGACCGCAAGTCGCTGGCCGATCTCTCGGTTCCGGCCGCCGGCGGCTACTCGCTACAGCTCTGGCTTCGCGACGAAGCCGGGAACGAGGCCTCGGGCTCGGCGGTGGCGGTACCGCTGCGCTTCGACGACGTGCGCCCGAACGTCGCCTTCGCCCTCGACGCGGTCGAAGGACAGCTCAAGGCCGACGTCAGCGATGCGCTCTCGGGCCCGGCTTCGGGCTCGCTCTTCTACCGCCGCCTCGACGTGCCGGACTGGACCGAGTTGCCGACCAAGCTGGTGCCGGGCGACGCGCCGGCCGTCGCTCACCTGGTCGCGCCGATGCCGGAGCTTGGCAACGGCACCTTCGTCTTCCGCGCCGACGTGACCGACGCCGCCGGCA
>JBQCCT010000254.1:0-3057 GCA_051961955.1 Solirubrobacterales bacterium | reverse complement strand
GTGGATGAACTGGATCATCGAACCGAAAGTAAACGCCGAAGTGGCGGAATTCTTCGGTGAGGCGCCGGCCCAGGAACTGGCTTGCGAAAAAACCAAGAATCCGAATTTCTGTAACGAATACCACGCGGAAAATCCCGGTTTCTGGAAGCGGGTCTACTACTGGCAGACCCCGGTGTCTGACTGCGGCAACGGGGAAACGGACTGTAAGAACTACAACGACTGGGTCCGCGCCTGGACCGAAATCAAAGGCTAGGCGCCGAGCCCTCGGGTGGGATGGCGACCGAAGCAGTCGTAGTGAGGAGATCGGCGGGCCGCAGGCTCGCCGATCTCTTTCATGGCCGTCGTCGGCTGCAGGTCGGCTCGCTACTCCTTCCGCCGGGAGCTTGGCTCGTCATCCTCTATTTGGGCTCGCTGGCAGTCCTCCTGATCACCGCCTTCTGGACCATCGACCCAGTCAGCGGCGAAACGGTCAAGGGGTTCAGCTTCGAAAACTTCGAACGGCTGTGGAACGAACCCGTTTACCGGGAAATCATCTGGCGCACGGTGCGGACGGCGGCACTGGTGACGATCACCGACGCCGTTATCGCCTTCCCGATCGCCTTCTACATGGCTAAGGTGGCGAGTCGGCGCGGCAAGGCGCTGCTGGTGGTCGCGATCCTGATGCCACTCTGGGCGAGCTACCTGGTCAAGGTGCTCTCCTGGCGGACGATGCTGTCCGAAGACGGCATCATCAACTGGGCCCTCAACCCTCTCGGCCTGCACGGCCCCGGCTACGGCCTCACCGCGGTCTGGCTTGTCCTCAGCTACCTCTGGCTTCCCTACATGATCCTGCCGATCTGGGCCGGCCTCGAGCGCATCCCCGACTCGCTGATCAGCGCCTCCGAGGATCTCGGCGCCTCCCCCCTCACCACCTTTCGGCGGGTGATCCTGCCGCTCGCCTTCCCGGCCGTGGTGGCGGGTTCGATCTTCACCTTCTCGCTCTCGCTCGGTGACTACATCACCCCGCGGCTGGTCTCCAACAGTCAGTTCATCGGTACCACGATCTTCAACTTCATCACCACCGAACAGCCCTTCGCCGCGGCGCTGGCGCTGGTCCCGATCGTCGTCATGATCGCCTACCTCTCCGTCGCCCGGAAGCTGGGCGCCTTCGAACACGTCTGACCATGAGACTCTCCAAGCGCGCACAGGTGTTGCTCCGGGTCACCGTCGGCGTCGGCCTTGCCTTCATTTACGTCCCTCTGATCGTGATCGGGATCTATGCCTTCAATTCGAGCAAGATCCTCAAGTGGCCGCCGCCGAGCCTAACCACCGAATGGTTCAGCAAAGCGTTTGAAAGCGAAACGGTGCGCGAAGCGCTCCTGACCTCAGTGGAGGCGGGGCTGGTGGCGATGACGATCGCGATCGTGCTGGGGACGCTCGCGGCGCTGGCGGTCGGGCGCTTCAGCTTCTTCGGTCGCGAGACCGTCTCCTTCCTCGTGATCCTGCCGATCGCCCTACCTGGGATCGTCACCGGTGTCGCCCTCAGCAACACCTTCACCCAGGTGCTCGGCATCAGCCTCAGCCTGATGACGGTGATCATCGGTCACGCCACCTTCTGCATCGTCGTCTACAACAACGTGATCGCGCGGCTGCGGCGGATGTCGGGCTCCTTCGAGGAGGCCTCGGCTGACCTCGGCGCCGACCCCTGGCAGACCTTCCGCTTCGTCACCTTCCCCAACATGCGCAGCGCCCTCGGCGCCGGCGCCCTACTCGCCTTTGCCCTCTCCTTTGACGAGATCATCGTCACCACGTTCACGATCGGCGCCGGCGAAGAAACCCTGCCGATCTGGATTTTCCGCAACCTCTTCCGCCCCAACCAGTTGCCGATCGTCGACGCCGTCGCCGTGATCGTGATCCTGATCTCGATCATCCCCGTCTATCTCGCCCACCGCCTCTCGAGCGAGGAGGGCGGCGCCACCGGCGGCCGCGGAGGTGGTGGCGCCGCGGGCGGGGGCGTCGAGACCGAGGCGACGGCGGTGCCATAGCGCCCACGGCGGTCGGCGTTCGTCCTGCCCCGAAAAACGCCGGGAAAGGACGAACGCGGTGTTACGAAAGCGTCACGAGACGTGGAAGCAGGCCACGTCGTATTGCGAGCTTTCACTGTAGTGCTGGCCTCCGGTGCCCCCTGCTTCGCTGTTGATTTCCGGCTCGTTGAAGGGGGAGCCGGGCGAGGAGGACGAGCGACCGGGGACGGTCCCCCCTTCCGCCTCGATTTCCTGACACGACTGGCTGGGTGGGCCCGTGCCCGCCGGATTTCCCTTTCCTGCGAGCGCGACGGGGGACAAGACACCGAGGACGAGCACGGCGATGATGGCTGCCAACAGCAACCGTCTCATAGCGGTCTCCTTTCTTGGTGTCCGGCAATCAGCCGGTTATCCGACCTACGTCGCCCCGCTGCCGGGAGTTCAAACCTAAAGCGGGATGTTGCCGTGCTTGCGCTTCGGCTGGTCGACGCGCTTGGACTGCAGCATCCGCAGCGCCTTGATCAGCTTCGGGCGGGTCTGGCGGGGCTCGATCACGTCGTCGATGTAGCCGCGCTCCGCCGCCGAGTAGGGGTTGGCGAAGTGGGCTTTGTAGTCGTCGATCAGTTTTTGGCGCCGCTCGTCGGGAGTCGGCGAGCTGGCGATGTCTTTGCGGTAGATGATGTTGACCGCCCCCTCGGGGCCCATCACCGCGACCTCCGCCGTCGGCCAGGCGACGTTGTAGTCGGCCAGCATGTGCTTCGAGTTCATCACGTCGTAGGCGCCGCCGTAGGCCTTGCGGGTGACGACGGTGAGCTTCGGCACGGTCGCCTCGGTGAAGGCGTAGAGCAGCTTGGCGCCGTGGCGGATGATGCCGTTCCACTCCTGGTCGGTGCCGGGCAGAAAGCCGGGAACGTCGGTGAAGGTGAGGATCGGGATGTTGTAGCAATCGCAGGTTCGTACGAACCGGGCCGCCTTCTCGGAAGCCTCGATGTCGAGCACCCCGGCGAGGAAGGCCGGCTGGTTGCCGACGATGCCGACCGGATAGCCGTCGAGG
>JBQCCT010000253.1:0-2685 GCA_051961955.1 Solirubrobacterales bacterium | reverse complement strand
AATCCCGAGCGCGTGGTCGAGCTGGCGAGCCTGGCGGTAGCGCGGCGGGCGGGCGTTTCCGATGCCGACGTGGCCGCGGTGACGGGCAGCCTCGGCTGCGACGGGCGGGCGACGATGTTGGAGATGCCGCAGTTCGGAGTCTCTTCCTCGGTCGTTCGCGAGCGCGCCAAGCAGGGGCGTCCGCTGCGCTACCTCGTGCCAGACTCGGTCGCGAGCTTCATCGAAGAGAGGGGGATCTACAGGTGAACCAGGCCCAGTCCGAGCAGCTTGCGCGGCACCTCGCCGCAATCGCCGATTCGAAAAAAGCCGAGGACGTCGTCGTTCTCGACATGCGCGGGCTTGTCGCCTACACCGATTTCCTCGCGATCTGCACGGCCCGCAACGAGCGTCAGGCACGGGCGATCGTCGACGAGGTGCGGCTGCGGGTTAAGCGGGAGGCGGGATTGCTGCCCGGCGGGGTGGACGGCGGCGGCGAAGCGGGCTGGACGATCCTCGACTACCTTGACTGCGTACTTCACGTGTTCACGCCCGAGGCGCGGGAGCGCTACGGGCTGGAGGACCTCTGGCACGAGGCACCGCGGCTGGAGCTCGATTTCGACGCGCCGGAAGCCTCTTCGGCGGCAAGCGCGTAAATACGTCCGAGCGCCCCCTTACGGTGCGGGCTCATGAGTGGGTTCAAGCGGGTGCTGTGGGGGTACCGCCGCGCGGAGGTGGAGGACGCAATCTCCGCCCGCGACGCGCGCATCCTCGGGCTCGAGCTAAAAGCCGACGCCCAGCGCGGGGCGATCGCCGAGCTCGAGGTTGAGACCGCCGCCCTGTCGGGGATGGTGATCGAGCGCGAGCGCGAGATCCGGGTCCTCGGCGAGCGCCTGCGCGAGGCCAACGAGTGCCACGACCGCAGCATCGCCTCGCTGGAGACGATCACCGTGCGGCTGGAGGAACTGGAGACGCAGGCCCGCGGGCAGGCGACCCGGATCCGGATGAAAGCGCTGCGCGAGGCGGTCGAGGTGAGCAAGAAGGTGAAGGCGCTGGAGGAGATGGCCCCGGCGCTGGAGGCGGAGGCGAACGGCACCGCCGCGAGCGCTCCCGAGCCGGCGAGCAATGGCTTCTACGAGGGCCGGGTGAAGCTCGAGATCGGCCCCCTCGGCGACTTCTCCCAGTTGGTCGGCTTCGAGGACGCCGTTGGCCAGCTCGGCGCCTCGGAAATCTCCGTCGAGCGTTTCTCCGAGGGGAGGGCCACCCTCTCGATGAAGCTGGACCAGCCCGTCGACCTCCTCCGCGAACTGGAGGAGCTCTCTGCCCTCGACTTCAAGGTCCGCCACACGGCCCCCGACAACCTGATCCTCGACGTCGATGACAGCGACGGGTCCGAACAGCGAGCGGCATAGTGAGGCGCTCTTTTTTTATGTCCGAGCCGAAATGTATTGTCCGTCAGACGATGGATCACGATCCAAATCGCAAGCGAAACGCCGCGGAGATGGCGATCGTCTGGGAGGCCGCAAAGCTAGGGCTTCCCGTGTACTACCCACTGACGGAGCACGGGCGTGCTGACCTGGTGCTTGGAATCGGGGGCCGGCTCTGGCGGGTGCAGTGCAAGTGGGGGTCTCTCGTGGGCGGCAAAATCCAAGTCCGCCTCAGGAGCTCGTATCACTCGCCCACGCGTGGCTATGTCGTCAAGACCTACGACAGATCAGAGATCGACTTAATCGCCGTCTATTGCGCAGAGCAGGAACGCTGCTACCTCCTCCCGCACGAGCTGTTCGAGGGGCGATCGGAGGTTTGGCTGCGCACCGAGCAGACGAAGAACGGACAGCGAGCGGCGCTAAACTGGGCGGTAGATTATGAGTTTCCCGGGGCTGTAGCTCAGCTGGCAGAGCGCGTCACTGGCAGTGACGAGGCCAGGGGTTCGAATCCCCTCAGCTCCACTTCTGCCTCCGGAGAGGTTGCCTCCTCCGAAGAGGTCACCGACAACGTCATCGACGTCGGTGCTCACCAGTTCCGCAACCACTTTGGTTTCTACATGGAGCAAGCCGCTGCTGGCGCCGAAGTCGTGGTCTCCCGCCGCGGCCGGCCCTACGTGCGCATGGTTGGCTCTTAAAGGCGAAATTCGGCTTGCGGAAAAGCGCAAATGCCGGGTTTCCCGCGGCCACTTGAGTTGAACTCTATGGACCAAATGCCGCGCAGCCAATTCCCTGCGCTGGATGCCGCGGCGAGAGGATCCACAGCGAGGACTCGGGAAAGCAATTCGCGCGCTTCGAAGCAAAGCACAGCTGAGCCAGGAAGCGCTGGGCGAAGCCGCGGATATCCACGCGACTTGGATCTCCCACATCGAGTCCGGCCGCATCAATCCGACCTGGGGCAACGTGCGACGGATCGCCAATGGACTTGAAATCTCACTGCCTCAGCTTGCTGAGCTCGCCGAGAAATACGAGCGAGAACTGCCGCCCCCTGACTGATCCAGCTTGGAGCCACGGGCGCCACGGCTCAAAATCCGCACCGCTCCTGCCGATGCTCTAGGCGATGAGCGCCGTCAACCAGCACGTGTTCTCGCACGGGGTGCGGGACACGCGCGAGACCCTGGATGCGTGGAGCCACCGGCCGTGGCAGGTGCTGCGGGGTTGGCTCGCGCTCAGCCTGGTAATCGCGCTCACCCTGCTCGCGGCCGTCTGGTTCGTCGCTGGCTTG
>JBQCCT010000252.1:0-15405 GCA_051961955.1 Solirubrobacterales bacterium | reverse complement strand
ACCCATCACTGGACTATCTCAAGTGCAGTGATTGCAGGATACGTGATTAATAAGACCTTTTCCGTTCACGCCGACGATAGAGGACCCCATCAGCTTTACAAAGTCCACTACCTCGCAGATGGTAGATCAGAGAGACGGCGGACTGAGACACAAGTATCGGTTGAAGCCGTTGGCCAGGATCGCTGGAGGGCTGGCGAACGTTACGAGATTCCGCTGGAGACTTATCACAGCACGACGGTTCCCGAGCGGGTCTTTGCAGCTACCGCGATCCTGACGGGGAAGCGCACCGACCTACCGCCGCTGGTCCTTGGTGATTCCTCAGGAAACGATGCATATCAATACTCCGTTGAGTCCTCCTCGCCAGATAAATGGGCGAAGGCCCTCCGTCAACTGCGGCTTCTCATGGAGGCTTAAGCAAGACCCGGCTGACCACGCCAGCAACGCCTGCTGAAAGCTGGCCGACCTCGTTCGAGGCCTGGTGCGCCAGGGCACTAGGTCCTCAGGATCCAGTAGGCCAGCACTACGAGCACTACGAGCATGGCCGCCATGGTCGTGACCGCATCGTGGTTGAAACGGCCGAGTTTGGCTAGAAGGTCGATGCTCGCGATCACGTCCGGAAGGTAGCCCCGGCGAGTGGGCCGACGAAGACGCCTCAACCTTCCTACGACGATTATTCGCTAGGCGCCCTGCGTCAGCGAACCTTGACGAGCACGCGGAAGGCGCGGCGGTTGCCGGCCCGGCGGCTGAATTCGGTCTCCGCCAGCCCCTTGTCGTCGATCGCGCGGGAGAAGACGACGTAGCGTCCCGGCGCCAAGGGATGCTTCAGCTTCAGGGCCCATTTCGCGGTGCCCTTGGCGGTGCGCCACTTCCTGGGCTTTGGCTGCAGCCCCGGTCCCGCCTTGCCGCCAGAGTGGAGCCGGATCAGCGCGACCTGCACCTTGCTGACTCTGCTGTCGGGGTCGGAGGCGGTGCCGTGGAAACCCTTCAGCGCATCCTGACGCGCCTTGTGCGGCACCCCTTTGATTCTGCTGTGGGGAGCAAGGTCGGACTTCGGTCCCGGAGTCGGGGGCGTTTCGAAGTCGGCGATGTAGCGGGAGACGATGCCGGCGGACCCACCGCGTTCCCTGTACAGGTTGCCGGCGGTGACGATCTTGCCGTCGGGCTGGATCGCCAGCCTTTCCAGCGATTCCTCTTCGATTCCGGCTCCCAGCGCCCCAAGCACGATCCCACCGCTGCCGAAGCTCGGGTCGAGGCTGCCGTTCGAGTCGAAGCGGACGAGCGCCGGCGCCTCGTGTTCTTCGAGCGGGTTCGGGCTGACGTCGTAGGTCCCGCCGAGAACCAGCTTCCCGTCCGCGGCGAGGCCCAGCGCCCGCCCGAAGCTGTGTTCGCCCGGCAGCCGCACGCCGACCATCCCACCGCTGCCGAAGCTGGGGTCGAGTTCGCCGTTGGCGAGGTAGCGGACGATCTCGAATTTGCCGACGAAGTCCGGTGGCGTGCCGGTGTAGTCGAACCCGTAGCCACCGCCGACGATCTTGCCGTCGGGCTGGATGACGACGTCGGCGATCCGGCCTTCTTCGATTCCCCCTTCGCCGGGGATCGGCGTTTCGACGACGCCGTCGCCGCCGAATGACGAATCGGGTTTGCCGTCGAGACCGAGCCGGATCAGCGTAAACCCGTCACCACCGCCGCCGCCAGTCGAGTCGGCGATGACGATCTTGCCGTCGGGCTGGAAGGCGACGCCTTCGCCGCGGTCGTCTTCGCCCGATTCGGTTTGGATCACGGTGGTGCCGTCGCCGGCGAACGCCGCTTCCGGCGTGCCGTCGGCTTCCAGCATCGCGACCCCGACCGCGTCGCGGAAGCTGGGCAGTTCCGCAACCCCGACCACCGCGATGCGACCACCGGGACCGATCGCCACCGCATGCGCCTGATCGCCAAGCGCCCCGACCGGGAGGATCACGATCCCGCCTTCGCCGAAGCTGGGGTCGAGTTTGCCGTTCGAGAGGTAGCGGACGATCGCGAAGTCTTCGTTTTCCGGGCCGGGCGCCTCGCCGACCGCGACGACCTTCCCGTCCGGCTGGACCGCGACGTCTTCGGCGTAGGAGAATTTCCCGAGCGGCGTCGTCGCCACGCCGCCTGCGCCCCAGGTCGGGTCGAGGGCTCCGCTGGGGAGCAACCGCGCGACCGAGAGGGCTTCCGATCCTTTGGACGTCCCGGCAACGAGGACCTTGCCGTCGGCTTGCACCGCCACCCCGCCCGCGAACGATTCCGGGCCGAACGGCGCCTGCACTTTGCCGCCGACCCCGAAGCTGGGGTCGAGTTCCCCAGGAACCGCGGCAGACGCCTCACCAGCGGGTAACAAGCCCGCCAACGCCACGAGAATCGTCGCGATCGTCAGCCTGGGGATGTTCATCCGCCCCAGCCTAACCCGAGTCAGCTGCGATTGCCTCAATCCAGTCCCAGGGCTTGCCGCAGAGGCGTTCCGCTTCGCCCGCTGGGACGGCGACCAGTGCGCCGCTTTCTTCGTCGCTGGGGGTGAAGAGGAGAGGGCCGGTTGGCGGGCGCGGGAAGCCGCCGCTGCCCGGGTGCAGGTCGGCGCCGCCAAAGCGCAGTTCGGCCATGTGCGCACCGGCGTCGAGGTGGATCTGGCCAAGCTCGATGAAGCTGCCTTCGTTCTCCAATTGGTGCCGCGCTTCGCCGACCTTGCGGCCGTCGACGAAGAGCTCGACGCTGCCCCGCACCGAGCCGCCGAGCCAAGCGGTGTAGCTGCCGGCTCGCGGCACTTCGAAAGGACCTTCGGTGGCGTCGTAGACGGGGGCGTGGCGGGCGGCAAGGACGCGGGCGTGGGGGCTGAGGGCAAGCGCCACCCGCCCGAGCGCGACGACTTCTTTGCAGTTCGGCACTGCTGCCGGTTCGCTTTCGTTGCCGAGGGGAAGGAATTCCCCTGGTGGGGTCGTCTGGCCTTCGGGGCGCTGCCAGACTTCGTAGTACTCGCCGCGCCAAACGAGGCGGTAGGGCGAGGGCGGGCGGCTGCGGACCGGCGAGCGCCGCAGCACCAAGGTGCGGAAGACGAAGAGACCGCTCGTTTCGAGTTCGTCGGTGTCGGCGGCGTAGCCCTTTTCGACTTCGCCCCCGCCGCGCAGCGGGATCGCCCGGTTGCGCAGCTCCGAGACGCCTTCGCCGTCGAGCTTGCGGAGGAAGTGGCGGGCGCCATAGGGGTTGTATTCGGTCATCAGCGCCGGGCCCTCGCCAGCGAAACGGTTGCCGATCTGCTGCAGCTCGTGCAGTTGGCCGTAGGGGGCAAGGTCGGCGCCGCCGTAGGCGAGCACGTTCGACCAGAGGACGCCGCCGGCGACGAGGACGACCAGCACCCAGCCGGTGAGGCGGTCGAGGCGCAGCACCGCCAGCGCGCCGAGGAACACCAGCGAGAGACCAACCGGCGAGGCGGTCGCCAGCGCCTTGCCGCCCGCCCAAGGAGAGCCGAGGATGACGATCACCGCACAGGTGATGAGCACGGTCGCGTAGAGGAGGGGCGTGGTGGCGCGACGGCGCCAGAGGATCCAGAGCGCAAAAGCGGCGGCGAGGATCCCCAGCCCGATCAGGACGGCGGTGATCACGGTGCCGTCGGGGGCGATGCGGAAGTCGCCGGAGGGCCAGATGCCAAGCGCCTGCAACGGGTTCAGCGGGCCGAGCAGGTTGCCTTCGCCGTTGGAGCCGACCAGCGACTTCGAGGTCGGCGGCACGATCCCCGAAGTCCAGACCGGGATCGTCAGCCCGACCAGCAGGGCGACGAAGATGCCCGCCCGAATCAGCGCGCCGCGAGTGCCGAAGCGGTCGTAGGCGAGGACCGCGAGCACCAGCAAAAGCGGCCCGATCCAGAGGGCGCCGCCGGGGCTGAGGACGCCGACGATCGCTGCCGCGACGATGCCGAGCGGGAGGACATCGCGGGGCTGCGCCCCCTGTCGCACCACCGCCGGGGCCAGCGCGGCGGCCAGCGCCACCAGCGCGGCTGCAGCCATCTCCTTGACCCCGCCCCAGAGCGCGTAGCCGTAGAGCAGCGCCGGCTGGGCGACGATGAAGGCGGCAAAGGCGCGGATTGGCCGCCGGCGGATGAAGCCGAAGATCTCCCAGAGCGCCAGCGAGAGCAGGGCGGCGACGAAGGAGAGGTAGGGCTGGAAGACCCAGGCGAGATCACCGCCGACGACCTTGCCGGCGGCACCGAAGGGAATGAAGACGCCGATCGGGTAGCCGCCGGCGAGGTTGAATTCGAGCGTCGCGCGGTAGCTCGAGGGTTCGAGCCCGGAGAGGCTGCGGCCGTGCTCCATCACCCGGTCGGTCATTGCCAGCCAGGTGGCGGTGTCGTCGAGCTTGATGTAGCCGGCGAAGGTGGGGTGGCCGGTGAAGATGATCGGGGCGCCGAAGACGAGGAAGACGCCGAGCGCGGCCACAGCCGGCAGCGGGTCGGGGTGGCCGAAGCGCCAGGGCAGCGAGAAACCGGCGCCGATCACGGCGAGGGCCAGCAGCAGCGGCACGGTCAGCCCGGCGGTGCCGTCGGTGGCGGTGGTGAACTCGCCGACGACGACGATCGCCGCGAAGCCGGCGGGCAGGATCAGCGTCCCCGGCAGGCGGCGGCCGCTGAGCAGGTCGACGAAGAGCCCGAGCCCGCCGCAAAGCAGGCCCAGCACCAGCGGGTAGACGACCCAGGCGACGAGCATGCTCATCGGGCTTTGCGACTCCTATTCAGCGGGCTCGACCTTGCCGGAGAGGGCGAGGCTCATCGCCTTAGTCGCCGAAGGGTCATAGACCTCGACCTGGACCGCGCCTTCGGGGTCGGCGAAGTAGACGCTGGTCGGCCGTTCTTCGTTGGAGAAGACCTCGGTCCCGTTCTTCCCCCGGCGGCTGGTCGCGCCGGGTTCGGCGGCGAAGTTTTCCAGCGCCGCCACCGCGTTACCCACTTCATAGCTGCCGATCGTCAGCACATTGGTGGAGGCTTCTCCAGCGGCGCTGCCTGCTGGCACATAGCGAACCCGAGCGCCTTCGCCTTCCGGCAGTTCTTCCAGTTCCAGTTCGGTCCCTTCAACCGGCCCCGCCCAGTAGATCGGCTGCCCCAGCGCCGCCGCGGCTTCAGCCAGTTCACCTTCGCTGACGATCCGCGAGCCCGCTTCCGGCAACGTCGCCGGCCCTTCGTCTTCGCCGCTGGTCGCGATCAGGGCGACCACGGCGATGACGAGCGCAATCGCAACGACGCCGCCGCGCAGCACCCACAACGAGCGGCCGGTCAGCGGCCGCTCCGGGTCCAGCTTCGGCTTCGACCCCTTCTTCGCCGCGGGTCTTCCCCCCTCCATCGCGGGAAGCATATGACCTGGCCGCCCGCCACCGCATCAGATGCGTCTACCAGGATTCCGGCTTCCGGCACTTTCCATCCAGGGAGACATTCATGAATTCAGCTGCACCGGCGCCGCCGTCGCGGTCGACCCGAGCCACCCGATCTTCAACGGGCCGGCCACCCCGAACGCGACCAGCTTCACCGGCGACTCCTTCGCCCACGGCCGGGTCAGCGGACCGGAACTGACGCCGCTGATCGTCGGCACCGAAAACGAGGGGCCCGTCAGCGGAGCCGTCGCCCTCGCCGAGCATGGCTCCGGCATGGGCCACCTCGACACGGTGCAACCGCCGGCCCCGCCCGTGCCGCCGGCGCCACCCGCGGTCCCGGACACCACCAAACCGACCGTGAAGTTCAGCGGGATCCCGAAGAAATGCGTGACGGGCGGCTTCCGGTTCCAAGTTACGGTCAGCGACGCCGGCGGGGTCGGCCCAGTGCGGGTCAAGCTCGGCGGCAAACTGCTGCGCAAAGTCGACGGCAAAGGACAGACGAGCCGTGTCGTCAAAGTTCACGTACCGGACGGCAAGCTCGACCACGCGGGCGCCTACCGGATCAAGGCCGTCGCGCATGACCGGGCGGGCAACGTGAAGCGCAAATCGGCCGGGTTCAGGGTCTGCGGCTAGACCCTGACCCGAGCCGGAAGCCGGCCTAGCGCGAAGCGGGCTCGTTCGCGTAGGGCTGGTAGGTGCGGCATGGCTCGCCCCGCAGGCCCGGGCAGGGCGGCAGGCCGGTCGGCACGCTGACTCCTGGCACGACGGGGAGCAGGAGGTTCGAGGGGGTTTGGCCGCCGTAGGCGATCGCGACCTGGGCGGTGCCTTCCGGTTCGGTCTGGTCGAAGGACCAGATCGGCTGAGTGCCATTCGGGGCGGCGATCGTCACCCGGATGCGCGAGCCTGCCCGGTAGGCGTGGCCCTCGTAGTAGAGCGGGATCGTGACCGGCACGAATTCGCCCGGGGGCAGCGGCGAGACGTCGGCTTCCCGCAGGCTCAGCACCGGCTCCAGCGGAGTGCTCTTTTCGGGGTCGAGCTTGCGCTCGTTGCCCCGTACCCAGCCGTTCTGGACGAAGGTCTCCTTGCCGTCGGGCCGCACCTCGCTGATCGTCGCCTGCAGGTCGACGCTGGGGGTCGACGAGCGGACCCAGACGTTGACGGCGCCGGCGCCGATCACGGTCGTGTTCGCGCTCAGCGGCGCCGTGAGATAGGAGACGGCGCTGCCCGGCGGCCTCTGTTCCCAGTGGTATTCGGGCGTCGCCGTCCAGAGACCGCCTTCGCCGGAGCCGGTGTCGCCGCTGAAGTCGGTCTTCGGCAGGGCGTGAGCGTCCCAGTTGAATTCGTCAGCGCCCGAGCCGGCGGGCGGGTTGCCGCGGAGACTGCCGCCCGGCGAGAGGTACCAGGCCTTCGCTTTGGTGCCTGGAACCGGGAATTCGTCGAAGGACTGTTCGAAGCCGGGGTATGGCTGGCCGGGCGAGAGCCCGCCGGCGCCGTTATCGAAGAGAACGCGCACCGGCTTCAGGCTTTCGAAGGCGCTGAGCGCCAGTGAATAGGTCGGCTGCAGCTGGATCGGGTCCGGCGGCAGCGTGACGCCGGGTATCCCCATCGCTTCCTGGTAGATCAGCGGCGCCGCGGCGTGGATCGCCGCCGAGCCGACGATCGGCGTCTGCTTCGCGACGTAGAGCTCGAGGAAGTCGTACCAGCGGTTGAAGGTCGCCGGGTCGAGCGAGTCGACGTGGGTGCCGTTGGTGTAGGTGAACCACTTCTTTTTCGTCCCGGTCATGTGCTCGGCCAGGGTCGGGCAGTGGCCGCCGGTCTGCTCGTCGGTCCACTGGCAGGCCATGAAGGTCGGCACGTCGATCTTGTGGACGAAGGTGACCGGAGAGAGCGGGTCGGCGACTTCGGGCTTGTAGTGGTTGTTTTCTTCGATCTTTTTGAGGAGGTCCACCGCTTCGGGGTGCAGGGCCTGGTTGGCCGCGCAGGTCTGGTCGCCTTCCTGGATGCGCTTGTAGGCCCAGGCCTGGCCCTGGGTCGGGGAAGCCGCTTCGGCGTCGTGGACCCGCTCTTTGGCCCATTCGAGCGCGAAGCCGGTGTTGAGGATGCCGCCCGGGTAGAGGGTCGTTTGGGTGTTGTCGATCACCGACAGCGGCGAGATCGCGGCCAGGTCCGGGGGCTCGGTGGCGGCGGTGAAGAGCTGGCTGATGCCGACGTAGGAGATCCCCATCATCCCCACCTTGTGGTTGAGGGCCCAGGGCTGGTGGGCGACCGTCTCGACGACGTCGTAGCCGTCGAGGTTCTGCAGCGGCTCGAAGAAGTCGTAGGCGCCGCCGGAACAGCCGGTGCCGCGCATGTTGACGTCGACCACCGTGAAGCCCATCAGGTTGGCGAGGATCGAGATCCCGTTTTCGGGGCCGGCCGGGTTGGCGTACCCGTAGCCGGAGTACTCGATCAGGGTCGGCGTCGGGCCGCTCGGCAGCGGCGGCAGTTCGACCCCGGGAAGGACCTTCGTCACGTCCTGCGGCGGGTGGACGTCGATCGCCAACTTGGTGCCGTCGCGGGTGGTCAGGTAGCCGTAGCCGCTGGAGGGGATCGACTGGTTGTAGATACCGGGGTCGGGCGGCGCGGATTCGGTCGTCAACACCTGCAGGGGTGGCGATTCCGGCCCGCTGGGAGCGACACGGACGCGGTAGCCGTTGCCCGGCGTGACATTGCGGAAGAGGACCCCGCCGAGTTCGTCGGCGCTCTTCGTCGCGACTTCCGCGCCGGCGGCGTCGTATAGAGACACCTGAGCCCCGGGGGCGACGCCCGTCGCGTAGACCTGTTCGACGCTGCCGCGGGCTGCGAACGTCGCCGCGCTCGCGCTGGGCGCGCCGCTCCCCAGCAGCAGCGCCAACCCGAAGGCGAATGCCGCCAACCCGGATCTGCGAGCGCCGTCCCTCCTCAAGATGAACCTTCCCTACCCAACCCTCCGTCCCGCCAAACTGGCCAGCCAGCCAGTAGTATCCGCGAGGCGTGTTCGACCAAACCGAGATCGCCACCGGAAAAGGAAACATCGAGGACGCCCTCGTGCTCGAGCGCGAGCACTGGGAGAACGGGCCGCCGCTGGAGCTGTTCAAGCGGATGCGCAGCGAGTGCCCGGTCCACTGGACCTCGGAGGTGACCGAGCTGCCGCAGGCGAAGGGCTTCTGGTCGGTGACCCGCGCCGACGACGTCCACACGGTCAGCCGCGACTGGGAGACCTACTCCTCCGAACTCGGCGGCGTGGTCGTGATCGACGAGGTCTTCCCGATCGAGCTGGCGCGGGCGATGTTCATCGGCATGGACCCGCCCAAGCACGACCGGCTGAAGGCGCTGTTCCAGGCGGGTTTCACGCCGAAGCGGATCGCCGCCCACGAGGAGGCGATCCGCGAGATCGTCGTCGGGGTCCTCGACCGGCTGGAGGGCCGCGATGAGTGCGACCTCGTCACCGACGTCGCCCAGCCCGCCGTCTCGCGGGTGATCGGCAGCTTCATGGGCATCCCGGAGGAGGACGACGCGGCCTGGGCAGACCTGATGAACATGGCGCTGGCGGCCAGCGACCCCGACTACAGCCCCTCGACCGACGAGGTCGAAGCGACGATCCAGGCGGCGATCCAGCAGGTCTTCGCCCGCTGCGGAGCGATGATCGCCGCGCGCCGCGAGAACCCGACCGACGACCTCACCAGCGTCCTCGTCCACGCCGAGGTCGAAGGCCAGCGGCTGGAGGAGCACGAGATCGTGATGGGCTTCTTCCTGCTCGTCGCCGCCGGCAACGACAGCACCAAGGCGACCTACTGCTCCGCGATGCGGGCGCTGATGGAAAACCCGGACCAGCGCCGGCTCCTGGTCGACGACCCGTCGCTGATCCCCGGCGCGGTCGAGGAGGCGCTGCGCATGTTCCCCGCCTTCGCCCACTTCCGCCGCACCGCGACCAAGGACACCGAGCTCGGCGGCCAGCAGATCAAACAGGGCGACAAGGTGGTGATGTGGTACGCCTCCTCCAACCGCGACGAGACCCGCTACGAGGACCCCGACCGCTTCGACGTCCTCCGCAACCCCGACCACCAGGCCTTCGGCGCCGGCGGCCGCCACTTCTGCCTCGGCACCGCCCTCGCCCGCCTGGAGCTGAAGATCCTCCTCGAGGAGACCCTCGCCCGCTACCCGGAGATGAAGATCGCCGGCAGCCCCGTCTTCATCGAGTCAGGCTTCCTCAACCAGCTGAAGTCTTTGCCGGTGCGGCTCACCCCCTAGCGCCGAGGCGCTGCATCTCCATCCTGATCGAGCAGTCCGGTTGCGAATTGCCTTGCTCACTGAAGATTCCGACGAGGCGGAAGAGCCGTGGCAAATCCTCGATCTTCGAGCGCGAGCGCGCAACCAGGCATCGCAGATCGCCCCTCGCCGAGACGATCTCGCCCGAATGCACGATTCCCATCTGGGGTCCAGGCGCCCAAGAGATGCCGGCCACAGAAGCGGCTGCTGGAAAGCCCAGGAATGGCCTCGTCCCGCGGAGGCAATCGGGCAGGCCCGCGAGACGAACCTCCACCTCGCCCTCGTGCCCGATCCGAATCCTGCAATCGATTCCCCCCGTGCCTCCTGCGAGGAGCTCCGACCCCCCGCGCTTTCGTGGCACGGTGGTCGTTCGCCCATCGAGGTAGTCGCCGAGTGGCTGGCCAGAGGCAATCGGCAGCATCGAGAATCTCCCGATCCAGCTTTTGTCGATCCACAATTTGGCCAGCCCTTCGAAGCGATGACCGAGGCTGTTGCTACAAGAACTGCTCATCACCGTTGAGGCTCCCTTCTTTGTCGACGTCGGCGAACCAATAGACGACTTCGAGGGGAGCTGCAATGACTTCCCGCCGCGTCAACAGGACGCGGAATACGCTCCAGATTCCGCCGAGCAGGAGAAACTTTCCAGCGGGTCGCGGAAACCAGGTAATCAGCCGAGAAGTTAGGTGCTTCAGGGGTCGAGAACCTCGACCTACCTGGGCGGCGCAGCGCTGGAAACTCTCGATTCACCCTACGGCCCAAAAAAGCGGGAGGTGCACCTTACGCTATCGGCGCAACTCGTGTCGCTTCGTTTCAGCCCTTCGATCTGCGTGCGCGTTTCCGTGATCGCGGTCGGCTCTCGCTTTTCCTTGGCCGAGTTTGCTCCTCTAAGCGCTTGAGAATCTTTTTCCCCTGGTGTCGCATCAAGCCCACGGCCCTCTCCGCCGATTCGACCACCTCGACATCGACGGCCGGGAGATCTGGACTTTTATGAGAGCCCAGCGACCGCAGCACAAACGGAAGATGTTCGACATTGCGCACGAGGTACAGGGAGGGAATTCGCCGGGCAAGGGCGTAGCCCGCCTCGACGGTCACGCTTGAAGGTTTGGTCGCTTTGCTGACGCTGAGCAGGACGAAGAACCTGGCGTTGTGAAGAGCATCGAAATTCTGCTCGGCAGCCACCAGAGGTGAGTCAAATTCCACCTTGGATTCCAGGGTCTCGCCAGCGTAATAGACCGAATAACCCAGGAAGTTCTCGATCGACTCCTTAAGATCCCGTGCGGCCTTCCGCTCTTTTTCGTATGCAGGCTTTCCGCTAAGGGACGCCATTGGACTCGCAAGAAAAAGGTCGTAGTGGCGGTCAGCTGATCCTGCTTTAGCGCCACCCGCGTGCTTCGTGGCGGTGGCGTAGGCCTGCTGTAGCTGAGCGAATGACCAGCCGATGTCGGTTCTGTAGCCCTGTCGATCCAGCTCCTTCGCGCATTTCTCGGACACCACAGCATGCCCGTTCAACCACTTGCTGACACTGGCCCCGCTGCTGTATCCCAACTTGAGAGCGAGCTTTTCCGGGCCGAGGCCGGTTTCCTCTTTGACCCGGCTCAGCTCGTAGCGAAGCTGCAATCGCAGCTGTTTGGCGGATGCTTCGCTGAGGTCGTGCTTCTTCCTCAGCGGCGAATTGCGTGGTGGGGGGGCGTCCACAGCGGCAGAAGCTTATTTATTCTGTCGCCTCCGGAGCGACGAAAAGCCTATTGAGGCTTAGCGCCTCCTCTCCAAGCAGAACCGCGCGAACGCGCCTGACAGGATTCGAACCTGTGACCTTCGGTTTCGTAGACGGTGGGCCTAGCTTCGAGGAAGGGCTCTACAGAGCATCTAGAGCCAAAGCTTGCCGCTGAAATCCTCAAAGGGAAGGCTGACGGGAAGGAGATTCCAAAATGCCGCGCGGCCGGCGTGAGCAGATAGCTCAGTGCTCCACACCCCCACCGTGTTCCTCAAGCCGCTCGAAGTCCCGATCCTCGCCAGCGTTGGGCATCGCAAGAGCGTCTCCTTCAGCGATCGGGGCGCACCGGTGGGACCACGCGCTTTGCACAGCCTTTGGCTAGCAGCCATCAGCCGCTGCGCAAATCCATGTCCTCTCAGACAAAACATCCCGCAGAAGTGCTAGCTTAGCGAGCATGGAGCCAACGAATGGGAGCGCCAGTGCCGAGACAGTTCAAAGGCTGCGCGGCATGTTCTCTGACGTCGCACCTGACGTGAGCCTGGCAGACGAGTTGATCGCTGACCGGCGTGACGAAGCTCGAGCCGAAGAGGCCGAACATCGTCGTGCAGGAAACGACGACTCTCAGGAGTACCCTGGGCATATGACCCAGGATCGCGACAAGCTGAAGATCCTCGCAGCAGGCCGGCGGAACCGGCTGCAGAGCAATGGTCGCCCTCGCTTCGATCTGACCGATGCCGAGATCGAGCGCTCAACTCAGACGGCCATGCGCCTAGCGGATGCGTCCAAGTCTCAGGCGGAAGCGCGAGCTAACGCCGACAGATCCCTGTCCGAGTAAGCGCGGAACGAGATAGGCGGGCAGAGTGCCAGGTGCCTTCGACGCATCAGCCGAGTTCGGCCACGGCCCGCTCCCGACCGCCGAGGAGATTCAGCACAGCGGACAGAACGTCCTGCGCTGGCTGGAAGCGGTAGCGACCTCAGAAGCACCTTGGCCGGTCGATGTCCGGCTCGTTCAGGAGATCCACTTCCGCTGGTTCGAGACGACCTTCCCCGCCGACGCAGGCCGCTTTCGGACCGCGATGGTTTTGAATCGCAAAGGGAGTGCCGTGGAAGTCGACGCGATCCTTCCTGCGGTGCAAAGCGCCTGCGAGAACTGGACCTGGCGCCGCGAGCGCTTCCGCCCAGCGGACGGCGCCGAGCTAATCAAGTTCATCGTTGCCGAGGCGAACACGCTGGCAGTCCGTGTATACGACGTCCATCCCTTCATCGACGGGAACACTCGGGCGACTTGGCACTTACGTAATTACCTCCTGATGGTTGACGGCCTACGCCCACTCGTAGACTTGTCTGACCTCGCCGCCTATGAGGGCGCATGGTGGGACGCCACTACCGAGAGCCACAAGCAGCTCGACGCAGTCGTTCTGGCGGAGCTGGCCCAACAGGAGCGCGCCGCCTAACTACCTCAATCATGACCTGACAGTGACGAGCTCAGGCATCGCACCACGGAAATAGACTGACCATCATGGAACTGGAGTCGATGTGGGTCCATGGGCTCCGCCGTTTTGGCGGGAATCAACCCATCCGCCTTCGCCTAGATGCTCCACTTGTCTGCCTCGTCGGGGCGAACGAGGTTGGAAAGTCCACCTTGCTCGACGCCTTGGAGATGGCAGAAGGAAGAATGGACGACGAGGACGAGTGGATTCCCGTCGAACGAGCGGAGTGGACGCGCGGCGAAGCTCTGCCTGAGGACCGAGCAATCGTCCGGCTGAGGTACAGGCTCAGCAAGACCGACCGCAAGGTCCTAGCTGGCCTCGAAAGCGGAAAGCAGCTTCGCGAGGTCCGTTGGCTCGAACGGGTTCTGCGAGTAGATGGGGGCTCCGAACTTCTGCTTGAGCCAGCTCCAGTCCGCGACAAGGGCCCCCGCTCGGCACTGGCGAAGCGGCTTCGGGGCGTGGTTGAGAGCGACGATTGGCCCTCGGCGGAGGAGGCCGATGGAACTCCTGCCTCCCCCGCGACCGTGGCAAATCTTCTAGAAGCTCTCGAGTCAAACCTCCGCAACATCACGGATCATCTGGACGCCCTCGCCGCACTGGCAGACCAAATGGAAGAGGACGGATGGATCGACAGCTTGGTCGAGCAAGTGCGTGAAGTTCACAGACTTGAAAGCAGGCTCCACCCCCACGTTGAAGGTCGTCGAGCTTTGGAGTCTCGAGTCCCAAGGTTCGTTCGATTTGAGATGGAAGCACGCCAATTGGCAGATGAATACGACCTCATGAACGTGGCGTTTGACCCTCCTCCAGCCCTCCACAACCTCGCAGAGCTAGCCGCACTCAACCTAGAGAAGCTGCTTGACGAGATCCAATCAGGCCTCACGGGAAGCGCACGGGCAACCATCGACGCTGCAAACGTCGCGCTACGGGAAGCGTTTGGCGCCTGGCGTCAGAAGCCCCCAGTGACCGTTAGTTTCGATAGATCGGGCACGTCACTTCTCGTCCATGTCCAGTCCGGGAACGCGGTGCCCATGAAGCCCGGAGAGCGCAGCGAGGGCCTACGCCAATTCGTGGCGCTGGTCGCGCTAACGGCGGGAGAAGGACATGAGGTTCCTCCGATCCTGCTGATTGATGAGGCAGAGATGCATTTGCACTATGACGCACAAGCCGACTTGATGAACACTCTCGCCACGCAAACCACCGCGAGCCAGATCGTTTACACGACCCACTCGTCCGCCTGTCTTCCTGAGGATCTTGGGTCGGCTGTCCGAGTTGTTCGCGGCGTCGGAGAAGAGATGCGCAGTGCGGTTGACCAGCAGTTCTGGTCAGACGATGTTGGCCTCGTTCCCCTGCTCCTCGCCATGGGCGCTGGATCAATGGCATTCGTACCGCTGCGACCCGCGGTAATTGCTGAGGGCGGGAGTGAGCTGGTTCTCCTTCCGTCCCTCATAAAGGAGGCAGCCAACATCAAGAGGCTTGGCTATCAGGTTGTGCCGGGCGCTGCCGAAGCGCCTCCAACGCGAATCGCGGGTCTCGATCTTCACGGGGTGACCACTGTCTGGGTCCTGGACGGAGATCAAGGTGGCGCCGATCGACGCAAGTACCTAACCAGGAACCACGTTCCGAAGGATCGGGTTCATCTCCTGCGGGAGAGCACCGGCGGCTTCGACCTAGAGGACTTAATCCACCCGACAACGTATGTCAAAGCTGTGAATAGTTACGCAGCAGACTTTGGAATTGATGGCGGGTTTACCGATTCCCTCCTTCCAACAGAGTCATGTCGACGTCACCGCGCGGTGGTTGCATGGTGCCTCAAGCAGAAAGTCCCGGAGCCCGGCAAGACGGCTATCGCAAATAAGGTCCTCGCGCTCCGTAACCAAGAGCCCTTGGCGGATCCAGAACATCACAAGCTCCTGAGAGATCTCCACAAGACGCTGCGCAAGCAACTCAAACTGCGCTGATCACGGTTTGACCGAAGGGAAGGTGAAGGGAAGGAGCACCGGCGTGCGCGAGAGCCCGTTGCGCCGAGAGCCATCCGTGGTCGACGATCGCAAGCTCATCGCTGGCGAGTTCCGGCTTCAATACGTCGAGCGCATCTTCCGGATGAGCAGCGCTCGTCATTTGTGAAGTCAGACAGGCAACTACAGCGGCGCGTTGCTCGCGGCGGGTGCATTCCTCAAGCACTTGCCGCAGCGGATCGGCGTCCCCTGATTCGACCCGGCACCACGGCGCGCCAAAAAAAGCGCCACTCCCAGAGTTTTGAATCCAACCCTTTCCTTCCCCGCGGCACATGGCTCTGCTCTTCGGCATAGCGGTAAAGCTCGCCAGCGCGCACCTGAGCCAGCATCGCTATGGCTTGCTCGGGCGTGAGCTTTTCGGCACCGAGGTTCGGGTGGGGGACCGCAGCGGGAAAGATGCTCGCGCGCCTGCGCCGACTCCTCGGGGTCTGAGATGCCGCAGAGGAGGCGGATCACCAACGGCTCGCCGCGCTCGCAGCCGCCCCCCGCGAGGCGAGCCAGGATCGCCCGCGCCTCGTCCATGATCGCC
>JBQCCT010000251.1:0-2654 GCA_051961955.1 Solirubrobacterales bacterium | reverse complement strand
CTCGTCGAGCTCGCAAACCGCATTGACATCAACGTTCGCCAGCTGCACGGCGCTCTAACCAAGGTCATCGCTCATGCGTCGCTGATGGCCCGGCCCCTCAGCTCCGACCTGATCGCCGAGGTGATCCCGGTCGGGGGTCGCTCCCCCCGCGCCACTTCGGTCGAGGAGATCCAGCAGCGGGTAGCCGACCGCTTCGGCATCTCCCGCGCCGAGCTGGTTGGCAGTAGCCGTGCTGCCAACCCTCTCCGCGCCCGGCAGGTGGCGATCTTTCTCACCCGCGACCTCACCGACCTCTCACTGCCCCAGATCGGCCGGCTTTACGGCGGACGCGACCACACCACCGTCCTCAACTCCCTGCGCCGGGTCGAAGCCAGCCTCGACGATGACGCCGACCTGGCCGAGAAGATCCGGGAGTTGCGGGGAGCTATCCACAACCCCGTGCCCGGGGAGCGCTGATCGCCGTCGGCGCTGTAAGAATCCCCAACCTCCCACAGGGGCTTCCACATCCCGGAAACCGCAGCCTCAGGCCAACTCTGTCTCGCCACCGACTTTTTCCACACGCTCTAACCCAACTCAAGAAGGCAATCATCAGTTGAAGCTCACGACTAAACGCGACGACCTCGTCTCCAAGCTCTCGACCGTCTCCAGAGCTGTTTCCACCCGTGCCGCGACCCAGGCGCTCTCCGGCGTTCTCCTCAACGCCACCGATGGGCGCGTCACCCTCGCTGCCACTGATCTTGATCTCGGACTGGAGACGGCGCTCGAGGCAGATGTCGAGGATGGCGGCGCTGTCCTGTTGCCGGGGCGCCTCTTTGCCGAGATCGCTCGCTCGCTGGCCGACCCGAGCGTGGAAGTCGAGTCGCGTGAGGCCGAGCATGACGTTGAGATCCGAAGTGGCGGCTCCAGCTTTCACCTGCGGGTGCTGCCCGTCGAGGATTTCCCGAAACTCCCCCAGCCGCAGGAGGACACGGGTCTGAAGATCCCCGCCGCGGCGCTTGAAGAAAGCATTGACCTGGTTGCCCGGGCGGCTTCTCGGGATGACATGCGACCGGTGCTGACCGGCGTCTTCGTCACCGCTAGCGGCAAAGAGATGACGATGGTGGCGACCGACTCCTACCGGCTGGCGGTGAAGCGGACCGAGCTCGAGTCGGACCTCGGTGGCGAGCTCGAGGCGAATATCCCGGCGCGGGCGCTGCGAGAGTTGGGCCGGATCCTCTCAGCTGAGGGCGCCGGCGTGGCGTCGATCTCACTGCTGCCGAACCAAGCGGTCTTCGTGGCTGGCTCCATTGTCCTCTCCACGCGGCTGATCGACGGCCAGTTCCCGAACTTCCGCCAACTGCTGCCGGAGTCTTACGAGCACGACGTGCGGCTGCCGCGTTCGGACTTCCTCGACGTCACCCGTCGAGTCAGCCAACTGGCGCAACGCAACGCGCCGTTACGGCTTTCGTTCAGCTCTGGTGAGCTGACGGTCGCGGCGGAGACGCCAGATGTCGGCGACGCGCGCGAGACGATGCCGGCGGCGTTTGAGGGCGAGCCGCTGGAGATCGGCTTCAACCCGGAGTTCCTGCGCGAGGGGATCGAAAGCGTTTCCGGCGAGGAGATCCTGGTGCGATTGATCTCGCCGCTGCGGCCGGGCCTGCTGGAGCCGATCGAGGGCGACGATTTCCGCTACCTGGTGATGCCGATCCGGCTCAACGTCTGAGGTTTGGCGGTGCTGGTCACCGCGATCGAGGCGAAGCCGCTGCGCAGCCTCGACCAGGCACGGGTCGAGTTGGCGCCGGGGATCGTCAGCATCATCGGGCCCAACGGCGCCGGCAAGACGAACCTGATCGAGGCGCTCTACTTCGCTCTCACTGGCCGGTCCTTTCGCACCTCGGACCGCCGCGACATGATCCCGTTCGGCGGTTCACTCGCCCGGGCCGAAGCGACGATTCGCAACGAGGACGGGGTCGAACACACGCTGTTGGCGGCGATCAGCCGCACTGAAGGGCGCAGGCACCTGCTCGACGGCAACCCGGCCCACCCGGCGACGCTGGCGCGGAGCCGACCGCCGGTGGCGGTCTTCTCTCCCGACCGGCTGACGCTGGTCAAGGGGCCGCCGGCGGAGCGCCGCGCCCACCTCGACGGCTTCGTCGCCGCGCGCTGGCCGGCGCGGGCGGAGCTGCGCAAGCGCTACGGCCAGGCGCTGGCACAACGCAACGCGCTGCTCTCAAGACTCGCCGCTGGTTACGGGTTGCCGGAGGACCTGCGGATCTGGGACACGGGACTGGCTAATGCCGCGGCGCCGTTAATCGAGGCGCGGGCAGAGGCGGTCGAGGAGCTCGCCTACCCCTTCGTAGAGGCTGCCGTCGAGCTGGGGTTGGCGGATGCGGTGCTCGAGTACGCACCGCGGGCATCTGGGTCGGCGGAGGAGATCCGCGTGGGGTTGGAAGAGCGCCGCGAGCAGGACATCAAACTGGGCCGCAGTTCCTGGGGCCCGCACTTGGACGAGCTCAAGCTGAGCGCAGGCGGACGCTCGCTGCGGCGCTACGGCTCCCAGGGACAGCAGCGCACCGCCCTGCTTGCCCTGCTCTTCGCCGAGCGCGAGACGCTCCTGCAGGCACGGCAAGTGACGCCGCTGCTATTGCTTGACGATGTCATGAGCGAGCTCGATC
>JBQCCT010000250.1:0-4861 GCA_051961955.1 Solirubrobacterales bacterium | reverse complement strand
GCCCCTGGCACTTCGCATCTCTGCGTCCTCGGGCTTTCCGTTTGCACCACCAAAGGCTGCGCCCTGCGTCCGTGATCTGCTCGACCAGGCGCGTCCCCGGTCGCACCCCAATTGGAAATAGATCATCTAGTGGAAGGAAGGAAGCTGAGAACGATGCTGGGAGCCGCGACCAAACGCAATGCCGCCGGGGAGAATCGGGGGACGATGAGCGACTCTCCCGCGGTGATCGCGACCTCGACCGGGCCGGTGACCGCCGCCGGGCGGCCGGCGAAGACGATCGAGGTGCGCGGGGTGAACCTCTTCTACGGCGACTTCCACGCGGTCGAGGACGTGACGATGACGGTCGAGCCGAACAAGGTGACGGCGCTGATCGGCTCCTCCGGTTGCGGCAAGACGACCTTCCTGCGCTCGCTCAACCGCATGCACGAGCTGACGCCGGGGGCGCGGGTCGCGGGGGAGATCAAGCTCGACGGCGAGGACGTCTACGGGCCGGGGGTCGATCCGGTGGCGGTGCGGCGGCTCGTCGGGATGGTCTTCCAGCAGCCGAACCCGTTCCCGACGATGTCGATCTACGACAACGTCGCCGCCGGCCTCAACCTCAACGCGGGCAAGGTGCCGAAGGCGCAGAAGGACGCGGTGGTCGAGCGCAGCCTGCGTGGCGCCCACCTCTGGGAGGAGGTCAAGGACCGGCTCGACAAGCCGGGCGGCGGCCTCTCGGGCGGCCAGCAGCAGCGGCTCTGCATCGCCCGCGCGATCGCGGTCGAGCCGGAGGTGCTGCTGATGGACGAGCCCTGCTCGGCGCTCGACCCGGTGGCGACGCTGGCGATCGAGGACCTGATCGGCGAGCTGAAGAGCCGCTACACGATCGTCATCGTCACTCACAACATGCAGCAGGCGGCGCGGGCCAGCGACGTCACCGCCTTCTTCAACATCGAGGCCTCGGGGCAGCCGGGCCATCTGATCGAGGTCGGCCCGACCGAGGACATCTTCACCAAACCGGGTCAGCAGGAGACCGAGGACTACGTCAGCGGCCGCTTCGGCTAGCGGACGAGGGGAGAGGCAGATGCCAGGAGCAACGGCGCGCGTCGAATATCACGAGGAACTGGCCAACCTGGAGGCGAGCGCGCTCGGCGGGCTCGACCTCGTCAGCGCCGCCCTGACGCGGACGCTGGAAGCGGTCGAGTTCCAGGACGTCGAGCTGGCGCAGCTCGTGGTGGCCGACGACGACCGCATCGACGGCCGCTACCTGGAGGTGCACCAGGCGCTGATCACGCTGCTGGCGACGCAGTCGCCGGTGGCGACCGACCTGCGGCTGATCTCCTCGTTGCTGCACGTGCTGAAGAACGTGGAGCGGATGGGGGACCAGTGCGTGAACGTCTGCAAGCTGCTGCCGATCTCCGGCAACGAGCCGCCGGCCGACGAGGAGATGGTGGGGCTGATCCTCAGCATGGGGCGGCACACGAAGACCCTGATCGCCCAGGCGAAGCGGGCCTTCGAGGAGCGCGACGTGGAGATGGCGCAGGACCTGGTCCGCCAGGACGACATGGTCGACAACCTCAACCGCGACTGCTTCCGGCTGGCGCTGGCACTCGGCGACGACGCCGACAAGCGCGAGTGGGCGATGACGATGCTGCTGGCGGCGCGGGCGATCGAGCGGACGGCGGACAACGCGGTCGACATCGGCGAGCAGGTGGCGTTCGTCGTCACGGGCTTGTTTCGCGAGTTCGAGGACGCTTCGCACCCGGACGCTTGAGGGCGGCGCGCCGGGTTCAGATCCGACGCGCTTGGGAACATGCAGAGAGCACGCCCATGACGCTTTGCGCTGCCATAGATATCGGCTCCAACACGACGCGCCTTCTGGTCGCGGAGCCTGTCGACGGACAGTTGAAAAAGGTGATGGAGCAGCGGGCCTATACGCGGATCGGCAAGGCGATCGACGGCGAGGGGCGGATCGGCGATGAGAAGGTCCAGGAAGTCGGCGACGTCGTCGGCACTCAGGTGCGGCTGGCGAAGGAGCTGGGCGCGTCGGAGATTCGCGCCGTCGCCACCGCCGCCATTCGTGAGGCGGGCAACGGCGAGGAGGTGGCGGAGGCGGTCGGTGCCGCCGCCGGCGTCCCGGTCGAGATCCTCTCCGAGGAGGAGGAGGGCCGACTCTCCTTCATCGGCGCGACGAAGACGCTCGGGCACCCGGTCGAGGGCCTGGTCGGCGTCGTCGACGTGGGTGGGGGCTCGAGCGAGGTGATCCTCGGCACCGTCCCCGGCGGCGCCCAGAGCGTGCGCTCCTGGCCGGTCGGGTCCGGCAACCTGGCCGAGGAGCTGATCGCCTCCGATCCGCCCTCGGCGGCCGAGATCCGCCGCGTCCGCGACCGCATCGACGACATCTTCGAAGGGGTGGAGATCGAGCACCCGGCCCAGGCTGTCGCCGTCGGCGGCTCCGCCACCTCCCTGCGCCGTCTCGTCGGCGCCGTCCTCGAGTACGAGACCCTCGAGCGCGGCATCCGCGTCCTCTGCGGCGACCCCGCCCCCGAGGTCGCCCGCCGTTTCGAGCTGGACCCCACCCGCGTCCGCATCCTCCCCACCGGCGTCCTCCTCCTGGAGAAGCTCTCCGACCTCCTCGGCCAACCCCTCCAAATCGGCAAGGGCGGCCTCCGCGAGGGCATCATCCTCGACCTCCTCAACGGCAGCGCCAACGGCACCTCCCCCGAACGGGTTGCGGCTTAGCCGGCGCTATCTAGGAAACTCTGCCGCTTGGCGCGCATACTCATCGTCATTGCAGCCCTGGCGTCCGCGTCGGGGGCGCTTTACGCAGACACGGCCTCGGCGGCGTTTCCGGGGTCACCTGGTCTGGTTGCCCTTCAACGCTCGGCCGATCCCAATGCGTCTGACATCTGGACCCTTAACTGGCAGACGGGCGCCGCCCGGCTGCTGACCCATCGCGGCTACAACGCCGAACCAGCATTCTCGCCCGACGGCCGCTGGGTCGCGTTTCGCAGCGACGCCTCGAAGTACGGTCGGCTCAATATCTGGGCGATTCAGGCAAATAAGAAGGGGCTGCACAGGCTGACGCTGGGGCACGGTGAATTGGATGCCGGCTCTCCCACCTTCAGCGCCAACGGGCGGTGGGTAGCGTTCACCGCCGAAGCGCCCCAAGGTGGCTATGAGATCGATCGTGTTGCGCTCAGCGGTGGGCACCGTCGGGTTTTGGTACCGGGAACTGCAAAAGCATCGGCCTTCGCCCCCAGCTACTCCTCCGATGGTCGTCACCTCGTCTGGGTGGGCGCCCCGGAAGTTCTGATTGGGAAGGCACGACCTCATCTCTTCATCGGTGACCCGAACGGGCGGGGCGTGCGGCGACTGACCCTCGGTAATGAGCCGGAATTCTCCCCCGACGGAGACAGCATCGTCTTCGCCAGAGAACGTGAATGCGCCAGTTACCGGCCAGGAACGGAAATCGTCACCCTTTCGCTGCTCACGGGTCAGCAATGGCACGTCGAAACGTCCTGCGCGGCTCAGCTCGCTGACCCGACCTATTCTCCCGACGGGACCTGGATCGCCTACACCATTTACTCCCCCGACAAGTCCGAACTCGGATTTGCCCAGACTCCGAACGCAACCCCCTCGTTTGTGCCTCTTGCCGGATTCGGCACCGAACTTCCGGTTGACGAAGCACCCACCTGGCAACCGGTTGGATAGCACTCACCTCGACTCGCTCACCTCGACTTAAGTGTCAGGGTGCCGGATTTAGGAGCGTGCTGGTTGCCAGCGCCCTCGGCGGCGGCGTCACCCTCGTCCTGGCGCTGCTGCCGACGATGGACAGCCGGCAGGCGGCGAGCTTCTAGTTTCGGCTAGCGGAGTCCGCGCAGGGCTAGCTTGAACTGATCGGCAGCGCGATCGCGTTCTTCCATCCGCTTTCGACCTTCTTCTCGCTCGCGAATCAACTGTTCGGCCCTCGAACAAGCTGCTTTATCCGCCTTTTCACATCTCCCACTCCTCCATGGCGAACTCTGTGGGGGACAAAGAGAATTCGAAATAGGGAGACACCGATGACTTCCCGTGTTGATCTGCATTGCCATTCGACCGCGTCGCAGTTCTCGAAGCTGGGGGTGCAGCGGTCACTGGGGTTGCCGGAGTGCGCGACGCCGCCGGAGGAGGTCTACGAGCTGGCCAAGCGGCGGGGGATGGACTTCGTCACGATCACCGATCACGACACGATCGACGGCTGCTTGGCGCTCGCCGATCGGCCCGATTGCTTCGTCTCCGAGGAGCTGACCGCCCGCTTCGCCGGCGAGCCACAGGCGGTGCACGTCCTCTGTTACGGGATCACTCCCGGGGACCACGAGTGGCTGCAGGCACACTCCGGCGATGTCGAGGCCTGCGCCGCCTACCTTCACGAGCAGGAGATCGTCTGCGCCCTGGCGCATCCGTTCTTCAACGTCGCCGCGCCGCTGACCCGGCGCCACCGGCGGCGACTGGCGGAGCTCTTCCCGATCTGGGAGGTCCGCAACGGGTCGCGAGCCCCCGAGCTGAACATGCCCGCCGCGGTCTACATCGAGACCCACGGCGGCACCGGCATCGGCGGTTCCGACGACCATGCCGGCGTCGACATCGGCCGCACCTTCACCGAGGCGCCGGCCGCGGAGACGCCGGAAGAGTTTCTGCGCCACCTGCTCCGCGGCGACGCCGAAGCCGATGGCGAACAGGGGAGCGCGGCGAAGTGGACGCACGCGGCGATGGCCCTGGCGACTCGTGCGCTGGCGTTGCGGGACGGGCGGGAGTTGGCCACAGACCCGGCGGAGGGGTGAAATAGGGGACGCGTTTTTCGGGGGCAGGCCGGGCGGCCGAGCCAAAAACCCCGCCCCCG
>JBQCCT010000249.1:0-4039 GCA_051961955.1 Solirubrobacterales bacterium | reverse complement strand
ATATTGGCCCTCAGCTCAAGCGTCGCAGGCCTACTGGCGTTATCCGCTGGCGGCACGGCCTCGGCAACCGTACTCTGCGCGACTACAACGACACCATGTGACGCCCCCTATGGAATCGGAACGGTGCTCCATATGACGCTGGAGTCCGGTAGCACGCTGGTAATCTCCTCCAGCTCAGTGACCCTCAAGACATGCACCGAAGCGACACTTAAAGCTAAGACGGTCAATCAAGGCAGCAACATCGAAACAGTAAGAGCGAAACTCGAAGTGGTAACCCTCAACGGCTGCACTAGGCCAACGTCGGCTATTGCCCTCGGCGAAATTGAACTCCACCACATACCCGGAAGCGACAACGCTGTCCTGACATGGAAGGAAGTTGAGATCACAACAAACACCCTCTTCGGTAGCTGTATCTATGGACCAGGGCCTTCATGGTCTGAATTGGGAACGCTCACGGGGGGTACGAAACCGAAACTTTCTGTGAATACCACTCTGCACGTAATCAGCGGACCATGTCCGTCGGAAGCGAAACTGACGGCTGAATACACATTCACACAGCCGACCACCATCTATGTAGAGCCAGCCTAGTTCGGCACGGACCGCCTCGCCAAGCCGTAGGCGGGGCGGTCGCCCGTAGCGCTGTTTGGGAACGGAGCTGTTCTTGCTTAACCACCCTCCGGCTGGTACGACAGTGAGTTGTAAGCAACCCGGCGCTCTGCGCCGGGAAAGGGAGAAGCGACATGAAAAAGATAAAGATGCTCGGGATTGGCGTGCTTGGGGCTGCCGCAATGGCTGTGCTCCTCGTGGCTGGGACGGCCTCGGCGACCGTCCTCTGCAAAAACGAAGCCTGCACGGAAATCTATCCGGTAGGGACTCCGATCGAAGCTCACCTGCTGAGCACGAGCGTGTTCAGAACCGAATCCTCCGTTGTCGATGAATGCTCTGAATCGACCATCAAAGGAGAACTTGAAAATGCGGGCAGCACGACGACTACACCTGTAGGGGCGGTAGCTGGGCAGACCTGGAATGTCTGCAGCGGTACTACCGTCACGGTAAAAAAAGGCGTGATCGAATTCCATGTAATCATACCTCCCAAACCGCCGATTACGGAATTGGAAGTCACAGGAAAAGGTGGAGAGGTGACAATCACCATGGCTGGCGTTAGTTGCAACTACGCCACGGGCGCCGGAGTAAAACTTGGTATCTACCATTATTTTCCGCCGAGTTTTCAGCTCAATCCGAAACTCAAAAAGTCGGCTGGCGGCTTTCTCTGTCCTGCCGAAGTGATCTGGGAAGCCGAATACGAAGTCACTAAACCGTCACCGGTGTATTTCGGGGAATGAGTAGCGTGGCCACCCTCTGATCCACGGGTTGGGCCGGCTTCAGGCTCAAGCGCGCTGTAAGGCTCGCAACCACTCCCCCGGCATTACCGGCGGCATGTGGCCCGGGTAATTCGGTACGAACCGCCTCGCCAGGTCGCTGGCGGGGCGGTTCTCCATCAGGGGGCGCAGGTCGCCGAGGGTCATCGCCAGGCCGATGCTGGGGGCGATCTGGAAGTCGGCGGCGTTTGGCTGGTCGCCGCTTAAGACGCCGCTTTCGATCCAGGCGTCGACGCGGTCAAGGAGGCCTGGGAGAGCTTCGAGGGCTCTGCGGGCGTTCTCGTCGCTGGCTTCGTTGAAGCGCGCCGAGAGGGCGACCAGGGGAGCGCCGGTTTTCACCGCAAGGCCGATTGGAACGCCCAGCTTCGCCCCCTCCGAGTAGCTGACCATCGGGGTGCGGTCTTGCTTGAAACCCCACCAAAGCAGCTGGCGGATCGGGTGTTGGAGCTCCTCGTCGCCGAAGCGCTCGGCCTCTTCAACCGCGGTGCGTTTCTTCGCGTCGGCGGGGAAGAGGGGCGGCTCGGGACGCAGGCGCTCCAGCTCGCGGGCGATCTGGCGCGAACCCTGGACCTTGTCGCCGTCGATCCTCAGCGCCGGCACGGTGACGCCGGGGAAGCCGACCGCCCGCAAAACGCCCTTGGAGACGACCGGCATCAGGTCGGTTCGCTTATAGGCGATGCCCTTGTGCTCGAGCATCAGTTGCACCGCGATGCTCGGGTGCGAGGCCGGGATCACGTAGAGACGCGCCTCCATCGCTGCCGATCCTATGCGTAAACACCCTCGACTGGCTACCTGGCCAGTCGAGGGCAGCGATAATCCACCCATGCTGCTGGCAGTGGACGTGGGCAATACGCAGACGCACCTGGGCGCTTTCGACGGCGAGCACCTGGTCGAGCACTGGCGTTTCCAGACCCGCTCGGGGGCGACCGGCGACGAGCTGGCGGAGCGCATCGCCGGGCTTTTCTCACTCAGCGGCCTGTCTTTCAAGGAGATCGATGCAACCGCCGTCTCGTCAGTGGTGCCGCCGCTCGGGGGCCAGTACGAGGAGCTGGCACGGCGTTATCTGGACGCCGATTGCCTGACGATCGGCCCTGGGGTCAAGACCGGCATGCCGATTCGGATCGAGAACCCGCTCGAGGTGGGTGCCGATCGTCTTGTCAATGCGATCGCCGCCTACGACCGCTTCCAGGAGGCCTGCATCGTCGTCGACTTCGGCACCGGCATCAACATCGACGTGGTCTCGGGCGAGGGCGAGTACCTCGGGGGTGCGATCGGCCCCGGCCTCGCGCCCTCGCTCAGCGCCCTGATCGAACGAGCCGCTCGGATCACCCGGATCGAACTCGAAGAGCCACAGGAGGCAATCGGCCGCTCGACCCGCGCCGCGATCCACTCGGGCTTCATCTTCGGCTTCGCCGGCTTGATCGACGGCATCGTCGGGCGGATGGAAGACGAAATCTCCAACCCGCGTCTGATCGCCACCGGCGGTTATGCGGCGACCGTCGTTCCCTTCACCGAGACGATCGACGAGGTCGATGACCTGCTGACCCTGAAGGGGCTGCGGCTGATCCATGAGCGCAACCGGTGACAGCGCCGCCGCGTCCGGCCGCCCGGCCCTGACCGACCCCTTCGAGATCGGCGGGGTGCGGATCGCCAACCGCGTCCTGCTGGCGCCGCTGGCCGGGATCGGCAACTGGTTCGTCCGCATGCAGGCGAAACGCCACGGCGCCGGGCTCGCCGTCTCCGAGATGGTCTCCAGCTTCGCCCTCCACTACCGCAACGAGCGCACCCTGCGGGAGCTGCTGCGGATCCACCCGGACGAGCACCCGGTCTCGATCCAGCTCTTCGGTCACGACCCCGAGGTGATGCGCTCCGGCGCCGAGATCGCTGCCGAGGCCGGCGCCGACCTGATCGACATCAACATGGGCTGCCCGGTGCCGAAGGTGCGCAAGACCGGTGCCGGCGCTCAGCTCCTGCGCCATCCCGAGCTCGCCCTCGCCCTCGCTCGCGGCGCCGCCGAAGGCAGCGGCCTGCCGGTCACGGTGAAGATGCGCTCCGGGATCGAGGCCGGGGATCGCTCCGGCTTCGACCTCGCGATCCGCCTCGCCGAGGAGGCGGGCGTCGCCGCGATCGCTTTCCACCCGCGGGCCGCCACCAAAGGCCATAAGGGCACGCCCGACTACATCCTCACGGGCGAACTTGTCGAACGAGTTGAGGTACCGGTGATCGTTTCCGGCGGCCTTGCCAGCGCCGAGGCCGCCCGCCATGCCTACGACGAGTCAGGTGCCGATGCGGTGATGATCGCCCGCGGTTCCTTCGGCAACCCCTGGGTTTTCGAAGAACTGACGGGTCGCCGCGCCGAACCGCCACGCCGCGGGGAAGTCGTCGCCGAGTGGCTCTGGGTCCTCGACCGCGCCGAGGAGCACCTCGGCGATGAGCGTGCGGCCCGTTATTTGCGGAAATTCCACCCCTGGTACGTGGAGCGGCTCGAAGCTCCACCCGAAGTCGCCGACGAGCTCCAGCGCAGTGCCGACCTGACCCGGGCACGTGAGTTGATCACCGGTCTTGGGGGGCGGGCGGGCGGGGGGCGCGGGCCCCCCCAGGGGCCGGGCCCCCCCCCCCCCCCAACACCCCACCCCCCGCGCCGCGGGGCGGCCCGCGGG